>NZ_KV800865.1:0-1204 GCF_001810355.1 Neisseria sp. HMSC074B07
TAACGGATAGCGCATACCAACCCTTCCGCCTGCAGAACCAGTATTGTGACCGCGAGACGGGGCTGCACTACAACTTCTTCAGGTATTATGAGCCTGATGCGGGGCGGTTTGTGAATCAGGATCCAATTGGGTTAAATGGTGGAGATAATATTTATTTATTCTCCCCTAACATACAAAGCTGGATAGATCCATTAGGACTATTATCATGGAATACTGCTAGAAAACAATTTTGGAAAGCAGAAGCAAAAAAAGAAAGGGACCGTATAGCTAAAGAAAAAGCTAAAAATCCTGGTTCAAGTCCAAAATGTAAATATTCTGAACGTAATTTAAAAAGGATGGAGAAAGGTAAAGCACCACGAATAAAAGTTAGAATTCGAACAAGAAGAGGAATTGAAGAACGCAATGTGTCATTAGAACTACATCACACTTACTTACCACAAAGATTAGGTTCAAATAAAGCTCATGAAGCTTGGAACTTATCTATTGCAACACCATGGGCTCATGCCGCAATGGACCCATTCCGACACACAGGTAGTGTATTATTAAAAATTTTGAAAGGAACCAGCACATGGTAACAGGATTAGAAATCAAAAATTTAATTCAATCTCATGAATACAAAAGGTTATTAGATAAGGCTGAACATGAATATGGAATTAAAATTTATGACAATGACGAAAGTATTTCACAAGAATGTAATTCTGTTGCTAATGAAATTAATAAATCAGGATTAACACCTGAGTTAATATTAGATTTTATTATTGAAAACGATAAATTAGTTTTTAATTTCTCAAAATTAAAAATATCAAAATTGTCAGAAGATTACTGTGACTTTGAGGAAGATGAAGAAGATAGTGATGATATTATATTAATTGGTCAGGCTAAGACTTTCCTCATTGTAAACTCTATAGAAATTTTACTATTGAGAAAATCAGAAAAAGATTTAATAAATTTTTTGAAAGCAATTAAGATTCCTTCTTATAAAAAATATGCAAAAGAGTTATTTGAATTTTACCAAGAGAGCCTAAAGATATATTAAAACTTTTACTACTCTATCTGTATTTTGATATCTTTTTATATCTCCTGACAAGCATAGACTGTGTTAAACCCCAACAGTGTAGTAAGGTCGTCTGAAAATTTTCAGACGACCTCCCTTTTATATGTCCCTAAAAAAGCGAACAGATTTGGTTCAGCAAGAATCCGGACG
>NZ_KV800866.1:0-15893 GCF_001810355.1 Neisseria sp. HMSC074B07
TTACGTGCGGTTTGCTACGTTCAAATTTTTCCTTAGCCATGAGCTAATTCCTTTACATTAAAGATCGATTAAAGAACAGAGGTCGTCTGAAAAATCATTTCAGCCTTTCAGACGACCTATTTGCCTGATTAGCCTTTACGGGCTTCAGTTACAGCAGCAGCTATGTGGGCAGGAGCTTCAGAATATTTCTTGAACTCCATAGAGTAAGTAGCGCGGCCTTGGGTTGCAGAACGCAGGTCGGTCGAATAACCGAACATTTCTGCCAGAGGTACTTCGGCACGGACTTTTTTACCGCCGATACCGTCATCATCCATACCCAATACGACGCCGCGACGACGGTTCAAGTCGCCCATTACGTCACCCATGTATTCTTCAGGGGTTTCCACTTCAACTGCCATGATTGGCTCAAGCAGAGCAGGATTGGCTTTACGCATACCTTCTTTGAAGGCTTGGGAAGCAGCCAATTCGAAGGCCAGTTGAGAGGAGTCGACGTCGTGCGAAGAACCGAAGATCAAACGTACGCGTACGTCAACTACTGGGTAGCCTGCAACAATACCGTTAGGCAGGGTATCGCGGATACCTTTATCGACAGACGGAATGAATTCGCGAGGAATCACACCACCTTTAATTTCGTCGATAAATTCGTAACCTGCACCACCCGGTTCCATAGGTTCCATTTTGATCACAACGTGACCGTATTGACCTTTACCACCGGATTGTTTGGCGTGTTTGTATTCGGCTTCGACTTCTTTGCGGATGGTTTCGCGGTAAGCCACTTGAGGCGCACCGATATTTGCTTCCACGCCGAATTCGCGTTTCATACGGTCAACAATAATCTCCAAGTGCAGCTCACCCATACCGGAAATAATGGTTTGACCGGATTCTTCGTCTGTACGGACACGGAAAGAAGGGTCTTCTTTAGCCAGACGGTTCAGGGCGATACCCATTTTCTCTTGGTCGGCTTTGGTTTTCGGCTCAACGGCAATATGGATTACCGGCTCAGGGAATTCCATGCGTTCCAAGATAATCGGCGCGCTTTCTGCACACAAGGTCTCACCGGTAGTAACGTCTTTCAGACCGATAGCGGCTGCGATGTCGCCAGCGCGCACTTCTTCAATTTCAGTACGGTCTGCAGCAGTCATTTGTACCAAACGACCGATACGTTCACGAGTGCCTTTTACAGAGTTCAATACGGTATCACCGGATTTCACTACACCGGAGTAAACGCGGATGAAAGTCAGCTGACCAACGTATTTGTCGTTCAACATTTTGAACGCCAATGCAGAGAATTTCTCTTCATCGCTGGCTTGACGGCTGTCGGCTTCTTCAGTGTTAGGATTAACACCTTGAACCGGAGGAATATCGGTAGGAGCAGGTAGCAATTCTACAACTGCGTCCAACATACGTTGAACACCTTTGTTTTTAAATGCAGAACCGCACAACATCGGCTGAATTTCGCCTGCCAAAGTACGTTGACGCAATGCACCTACAATTTCTTCCTCGGTCAGCTCGTCGCCGCCCAAGTATTTGTCCATCAATTCTTCGCTGGCTTCTGCTGCGGCTTCAATCATGTTTTGACGCCATTCTTCAGCAGTTTCAACCAATTCAGCGGGAATGTCGCCATAGGTAAAGGTTGTACCTTTATCGGCTTCATTCCAGATGATGGATTTCATTTTCAGCAGGTCAACAACACCAGTGAAACTGTCTTCTGCGCCTACCGGAATAACGATAGGTACTGGGTTTGCGCGCAAACGGGTTTTCATTTGCTCGACAACGCGGAAGAAGTTGGCACCTTGACGGTCCATTTTATTTACAAACGCCAAGCGTGGAACTTGGTACTTGTTAGCTTGACGCCATACGGTTTCAGATTGCGGTTGAACACCGCCCACCGCACAGTAAACCATTACCGCACCATCCAATACACGCATAGAACGTTCTACCTCTACGGTAAAGTCAACGTGTCCTGGGGTGTCGATAATGTTGAAGCGGTGTTCTGGGAATTGTTTCGCCATACCAGACCAGTAGGAAGTAACGGCAGCAGAGGTAATGGTAATACCACGCTCTTGCTCTTGTTCCATGTAGTCGGTAGTAGCCGCGCCATCATGTACCTCGCCCAATTTGTGGGTCAAACCGGTATAGAACAAAATACGTTCTGTAGTAGTGGTTTTACCCGCGTCGATATGAGCGGAAATACCGATGTTGCGGTACAGGCTGATCGGGGTCTTACGAGCCATTTTATTAGCCTTTCAAAATTAGAAACGGAAGTGAGAGAATGCTTTGTTGGCTTCAGCCATGCGGTGTACTTCTTCACGTTTTTTCAACGCACCGCCGCGACCTTCGGACGCATCAATCAACTCGCCTGCCAAACGCAGGTCCATGGATTTCTCACCACGTTTGCGGGCCGCATCGCGAACCCAGCGCATTGCAAGAGCCAGACGGCGTGAAGGACGAACCTCAACAGGAACTTGGTAGTTTGCACCACCTACACGGCGGCTTTTCACTTCCACGATAGGTTTGGCGTTTGCAATGGCTTCGTTGAATACTTCGATTGCTGCTTTGCCGGTTTTTTTCTCGATTTGCTCCAACGCACCGTAAACGATACGCTCGGCAACAGATTTTTTACCGTCAATCATCAATACGTTCATGAATTTAGTCAGCTCGACGCTGCCGAATTTAGGATCAGGCAATACATCGCGCTTGGGGACTTCTCTACGTCTTGGCATTTTAATTTCCTTTAATCTATTCAGTCGGGTCAATTCCCATGAATACCCAATAGAGTATTCACTTACTCGGCCGTTGTTCAGCTTAGGCGGCCGACGTGCCTATTTAAGTCCCTGTAATTATTTAGGACGCTTAGCACCGTATTTAGAACGGGCTTGTTTACGGTCTTTAACACCTGCAGTATCCAAAGAACCGCGTACAGTGTGGTAACGTACACCCGGCAAGTCTTTTACACGACCGCCGCGAATCAGTACGACGCTGTGCTCTTGCAGGTTGTGGCCTTCACCACCGATGTATGAAATGACTTCAAAACCGTTGGTCAGGCGAACTTTACATACTTTACGCAATGCAGAGTTAGGTTTTTTAGGGGTAGTCGTGTATACACGGGTGCATACGCCGCGTTTTTGCGGGCAGGCTTCCAGTGCAGGCACTTTGTTTACGTACACGGGCTTTTGACGGCCTTTGCGTACCAATTGGTTGATAGTTGGCATATTTTCTCGTCCTGTTGAGTTAAATACTTGCCGACACCATGTCGGCAAGAGTGGAATTATATTTTTATTGCAAGAGTTTAGTCAAGCAAACGGTAGAGAAAAGTTGGTATTTTGTATTTACTAAGAACTATTTAGCAACTGAGGTCGTCTGAAATGGATAAAGAGTTCTCAAACTCTGCACTCCCTATTTCAGACAACCTTTATCAAAAATAAGTCAATTCGCAACTCCATTAGAGCCACCCTTCCTACCGTACTTTTCACAACGGCATTGATATAGTGGATTAAATTTAAATCAGGACAAGGCGACGAAGCCGCACAGTACAGACAGTACAGAACCGATTCACTTTGGTGCTTCAGCACCTTAGAGGAATCGTTCTCTTTGAACTAAGGCGAGGTAACGCCGTCGGTTTAAAGTTAAGCCACTATAATACACACAGGTCGTCTGAAAAAGAAAACCGCAAGTGATATTGCCTTGCGGTTTTCTTTCAAACAAACATCCTACGGATTATTCATCTGTTGCTTCGATTTCGGAAGCTTCTTGCTCTGCTTCCTGCCATTGCTGGCGGCGGCTGCGGTGGTAAGTCAAACCGGTACCGGCAGGAATCAGACGACCTACGATTACGTTCTCTTTCAGACCGCGCAACTCGTCTTGTTTGCCCATAATGGCGGCTTCGGTCAGAACGCGGGTCGTTTCTTGGAACGATGCGGCAGAAATGAAGCTGTCGGTTGACAAGGAAGCTTTGGTAATACCCAACAATACATTTTCGTAGCGTGCCGGTTCTTTGCCTTCTTCCAAAGCTTTTTCATTGGCTGTCATGACATCACCGCGTTCGACTTGCTCACCGGTAATAAATTCGGTTTCACCTGAATCGACAATATTCACACGGCGCAGCATCTGACGGATGATGACTTCGATGTGTTTATCGGAAATCTTCACGCCTTGAAGACGGTAAACCTCTTGCACCTCTTGAACGATATAACGCGCCAGTGCTTCGATACCTTGCAGACGCAGAATATCATGCGGATCAACCGCTCCGTCTACGATGGTTTCACCGCGGTTTAGCACTTGACCGTCGTGTACCAGAATTTGTTTCTCTTTGGAAATCAAAGTCTCGTATGCTACGCCGTCTACATCAGTGATAATCAGACGCTGTTTGCCTTTGGTCTCTTTACCGAATGAAACGGTACCGGTAATTTCTGCCAGCATACCTGCATCTTTCGGCACGCGTGCTTCAAACAGCTCGGCAACGCGCGGAAGACCACCGGTAATATCGCGGGTTTTGGAAGAGGCTTGTGGGATACGCGCCAATACGTCGCCTTTACCGACTTCCTGACCTTCGCGCACGGTAATCACTGCACCCACAGGGAATGCCATAGATACCGGGGTGGAGGTACCTGGAATACAGATTTCCAGACCGTTTTCATCCAACAATTTTACAGTAGGACGAAGCAGTTTGGATGCGCTGCCGGAACGGCGCTTGCCGTCGATAACCACCAAGGTAGACAAACCGGTTACATCGTCAGTTTGTTTGGCAACGGTTACACCCTCTTCAACATTTTCGAATTTCACCCAACCTGCGTGTTCGGTAATCATCGGACGGGTATGCGGATCCCAAGTTGCCAACGTTTGACCAGCTTTAATGGCTTCACCATCTTGAACCATCAAGATCGCACCGTAAGGCACTTTGTGGCGTTCGCGTTCACGGCCGATGTCATCATGGATAACGACTTCGCAAGAGCGGCCGATGACAACCAATTCGCCTTTGTTGTTGGCAACATAACGCATTTGGCTGCTGAATCGTGCCGTACCGTTGGATTTGGCTTCAACTTGGCTGGCTGCTGCCGCACGGGATGCCGCACCACCGATGTGGAACGTACGCATGGTCAACTGGGTACCCGGTTCACCGATAGACTGAGCCGCAATGACGCCGACTGCTTCACCGGCATTGACCAATTTGCCGCGTGCCAAGTCGCGACCGTAACAGTGCGCACACAAACCATGGCGGGTTTTACAAGTAATCGGAGTACGGACTTTGACTTCATCGACACCGGATTGGTCAATCATATCCACCAGTTTTTCAGTCAACAACGTACCGGCTTCAACCAAGGTTTCGCCACTTGACGGATCGACAACGTCAGACGCAGTCACACGACCCAAAATACGATCGCGCAATGCTTCAATCACATCACCACCCTGTACGACCGCCTTCATGACAAAGCCGTCTGAAGTACCACAATCGTCTTCAACAACGACCAAGTCTTGAGTTACGTCTACCAGACGACGGGTCAGGTAACCGGAGTTCGCGGTTTTCAATGCGGTATCCGCCAAACCCTTACGCGCACCGTGGGTCGCAATAAAGTATTGCAATACGGTCAAACCTTCGCGGAAGTTTGAGGTAATCGGCGTTTCAATAATCGAGCCGTCTGGTTTTGCCATCAAGCCACGCATACCAGACAACTGTTTAATCTGAGCCGCAGAACCACGAGCACCAGAGTCTGCCATCATATAGATGGAGTTGAATGACTCTTGATCGACTTCGTTGCCATCACGATCGATAACTTTTTGTTTGGACAAGTTATCCATCATCGCTTTAGCGATTTTATCGCCGGCACGACCCCAAATATCCACCACTTTGTTGTAGCGTTCGCCGTTGGTTACCAAACCTTGACGGTATTGGTCTTCGATTTCTTTAACCTCGGCATTGGCTTCAGCCAACAAGGCTGCTTTTTCTTTCGGAATCTCCATGTCGTCAACAGCAATGGAAATACCGCCTTTGGCTGCGAATCCGAAACCGGTATACATCAAGTGGTCGGCGAAGATAACCGTATCGCGCAAACCGCATAAGCGGAACGATGCGTTAATCAGCTTGGAAATTTCTTTTTTCTTCAGCGCTTTGTTGATGTATTCGAACGGCAGGCCTTTAGGCAGGATTTCGCTCAACAATGCACGACCGACAGTCGTTTCGTAACGGGTAACGACTGGCTCGAATTCGCCAGCTTCGTTTTTCACCCATTCACGCAGACGTACGGTAATTTTCGTACCCAGTTCAACCTGTTTGGTATGGTATGCACGATGCACTTCTTTCACATCAGCAAACAGACTGCCCTCACCTTTGGCATTGATGCGGTCGCGGGTCATGTAGTACAGGCCCAATACGATGTCTTGGGAAGGTACGATAATCGGTTCGCCGTTTGCAGGAGACAATACGTTGTTTGAAGCCAGCATCAGGGTGCGCGCTTCCATTTGCGCTTCTAAGCTCAATGGAACGTGTACCGCCATTTGGTCACCGTCAAAGTCGGCGTTAAATGCGGCACATACCAACGGATGCAACTGAATGGCTTTACCTTCAATCAGGATGGGTTCAAACGCTTGAATACCCAAACGGTGCAGGGTCGGCGCACGGTTCAGCATAATCGGATGTTCGCGGATGACTTCTTCCAAGATGTCCCATACTTCTGGTACTTCTTGTTCTACCAATTTTTTCGCTGCTTTAACGGTAGAGGCCAGACCTTGTTTTTCCAGTTTATGGAAAATGAACGGTTTGAACAGTTCCAAAGCCATTTTTTTCGGCAGACCGCATTGGTGCAGACGCAGGTATGGACCTACGGTAATCACGGAACGACCGGAGTAGTCCACACGTTTACCCAGCAGGTTTTGACGGAAACGACCGCCCTTACCTTTAATCATGTCTGCCAATGATTTCAACGGACGTTTGTTGGCACCGGTCATGGCTTTACCGCGACGGCCGTTATCCAACAGCGAGTCAACTGCTTCTTGCAACATACGTTTTTCGTTGCGGACAATGATGTCAGGAGCGTGCAGTTCCAGCAGGCGTTTCAGACGATTGTTCCGATTGATGACGCGACGGTATAAATCGTTCAAATCGGAAGTGGCAAAACGACCGCCATCCAACGGCACCAAAGGACGCAAATCAGGCGGCAATACTGGCAGCACGTCCATAATCATCCACTCCAGTTTCATACCGGAACGGTGGAAGGCTTCCAACACTTTCAAGCGTTTGGCGATTTTTTTGATTTTGGTATCTGAACCGGTCGACTCAAGCTCTTGGCGCAGGATTTCGATTTCGCCTGCTACATCCAAGGTGCGCAACAATTCGCGGATACCTTCCGCACCCATTTTGGCATCGAAATCGTCGCCGTATTCGTCCAGTTTGTTGTAGTAGTCATCTTCAGTCAGCAATTGACGGCGTTGCAGCGGAGTCATGCCGGGGTCGGTCACAACAAATGCTTCAAAGTACAATACGCGTTCAATGTCGCGCAAAGTCATGTCCAACACCATGCCCAAACGAGAAGGCAGGGATTTCAAGAACCAAATGTGTGCAACAGGTGCGGCCAATTCGATATGACCCATGCGTTCGCGGCGTACTTTGGACAAAGTCACTTCCACGCCACATTTTTCACAGGTTACACCTTTAAATTTCAAGCGTTTATATTTTCCGCACAAGCATTCGTAGTCTTTGACCGGACCAAAGATTTTGGCGCAGAACAGACCGTCACGCTCAGGTTTGAACGTACGATAGTTGATGGTTTCAGGCTTTTTAACTTCGCCGTAAGACCATGAACGGATGGTTTCGGGAGAAGCAATGCCGATTTTGATGGCATCAAACTCTTCTTCCATGCCGGCAGTTTGCAACGGATTAAATAAGTTCAACAAATTCATTTTTGCTCCTTGAAGGAAGTATTTTTACCGCATGGCGGATTTTCGATATTGGAAACGGTACGTTGCGGTTTCAGACGACCTGATATTTTCTTTCAGATTCCGATTAATTCATTCTTATTCTGCAACCGCTTTTTCAGACGGCCTAGAGAGGTCGTCTGAAAACTTCTGTTTAGTAACGTTCCAAATCGATATCCAAGCCCAGTGAGCGAATCTCTTTAACCAATACGTTGAAGGACTCAGGCATACCGGCATCGATTTTGTGTTCGCCTTTGACGATGTTCTCGTACATTTTGGTACGGCCTGTTACGTCGTCGGACTTCACAGTCAACATCTCTTGCAGCGTGTAGGCTGCGCCGTATGCTTCCAGCGCCCAAACCTCCATCTCACCGAAACGTTGGCCACCGAACTGAGCTTTACCGCCCAGAGGCTGTTGAGTAACCAAACTATACGGACCGGTAGAACGCGCGTGCATTTTTTCGTCAACCAAGTGGTGCAGCTTCAGATAGTGCATCACACCTACTGTTACCTTGCGGTCAAACGGTTCGCCAGAGCGTCCGTCATACAGCGTGATTTGGGTTTTGCTGTCGTTAAAGCCCAATTTTTCAACTTCAGGATCATCGCTTGGATAAGCCAAATTCAGCATTTCGCGGATTTCGGATTCTTTCGCACCGTCAAACACCGGTGATGCGAAAGATGCGCCTTTACGCAGGTTGGAAGCCAGTTCGATGATTTCTTCATCAGTCAAGGCATCCAAATCTTCTTTCTTACCGCTGCCGTTGTAGAGTTTGTTCAAGAACTCGCGCAACTCGCTGGCTTTGCGTTGTTCTTTCAGCATACGGTCGATACGCTCGCCGATACCTTTTGCTGCCCAACCCAAGTGAACTTCCAAAATCTGACCGATATTCATACGGGAAGGTACGCCCAACGGGTTCAGTACGATGTCCACAGGACGACCGTCCGCCATGTACGGCATATCTTCAACTGGCAGAATACGCGATACCACACCTTTGTTACCGTGGCGGCCCGCCATTTTGTCACCGGCTTGCAGACGGCGTTTGATGGCGATAAAGACTTTCACCATTTTTTGTACGCCAGGCTGCAGTTCGTCGCCTTGGGTCAGTTTTTTCTTCTTGATTTCGTACAACTCGTCCGCTTCTTCGCGTTTTTGTTGCAGACTCAATTTAATCAGTTCTAATTGTTTGGCCAAATCTTCATCAGCCAAACGGATATCGAACCAATCGTGTTTGCTAGGCAGACCCGCCAGATACTCTGTCGAGATTTCGCTGCCTTTGGCCAGCTTCATTGGACCACCGTTGGCTTTTTGGCCGACGATCATACGCTCAATACGGTCGAATGCGTCGTTATCGAAAATACGCAACTGGTCGCCCAAGTCTTGACGGTAACGTTTCAGCTCAGAATCAATAATGGATTGAGCACGTTTGTCGCGTTGGATACCTTCGCGGGTAAAGACTTGAACGTCGATAACCGTACCGCTCATACCGGTAGGCATACGCAAAGAGGTGTCTTTTACGTCGGATGCTTTTTCACCGAAGATGGCGCGCAACAGTTTTTCTTCCGGAGTCAGTTGGGTTTCGCCTTTAGGCGTTACTTTACCAACCAATACATCGCCGGCTTCCACTTCCGCACCGATGTAAACGATACCGGATTCATCCAAACGGTTTTGCATACGCTCGGACAAATTCGGAATATCGCGGGTAATATCTTCTGCACCCAGCTTGGTATCGCGGGCAACGACATTCAATTCCTCAATGTGAATCGAAGTATAGCGGTCGTCCGCAGCCACTTTTTCGGAAATCAGAATCGAGTCTTCATAGTTATAACCGTTCCACGGCATGAAAGCGATGGTCATGTTCTGACCCAAAGCCAATTCACCCAGATCGGTGGATGCACCGTCAGCAATCAAATCGCCGCGTTGCAAAACGTCGCCGGCTTTGACCGCAGGACGTTGGTTGATATTGGTAGATTGGTTGGAACGGGTGAATTTAACCAAGTTGTAAATATCGACACCTACCTCACCGGCAGTCGCTTCGTCGTCATGAACACGAATCACAACACGGTTGGCATCTACATACTCAACCACACCGCCGCGACGGGCAACGATTGCAGTAGCAGAGTCAACGGCAACAGAACGTTCGATACCGGTACCAACCATCGGTTTTTCAGGACGCAGGCACGGTACGGCCTGACGTTGCATGTTGGCACCCATCAATGCACGGTTCGCATCATCGTGCTCCAAGAACGGAATCAGAGATGCCGCTACAGATACCACTTGACCGGTTGCCACGTCCATATATTGCACACGGTCAGGCGTTGCCATAATGGTTTCGCCTTTTTCACGACAAGTGACCAAGTCACCAATCAAATTACCGTCTTTGTCCAAATCAGCATTCGCCTGTGCAATCACATAGCGGCCTTCTTCGATAGCAGACAAGTAATCGATTTCCTCGGTTACTTTGCCGTCGATAACGCGGCGATAAGGAGTTTCCAAGAAACCATAATCATTGGTACGTGCATAAACGGACAATGAGTTAATCAAACCGATGTTCGGACCTTCAGGCGTTTCAATCGGACATACGCGGCCATAGTGAGTCGGATGCACGTCTCGCACCTCGAAACCGGCACGTTCACGGGTCAAACCACCCGGGCCTAACGCAGATACACGGCGTTTATGGGTTACTTCAGACAAGGGGTTGGTCTGATCCATAAACTGACTCAATTGGCTTGAGCCGAAGAATTCTTTGATGGCGGCAGAAACAGGTTTCGCATTAATCAAATCATGCGGCATTAAGTTTTCTGATTCCGCTTGATTCAGGCGTTCTTTTACGGCACGTTCCACACGAGCCAACCCGCTGCGGAATTGGTTTTCAGTCAACTCACCTACCGAACGCACGCGACGGTTACCCAAGTGGTCAATATCGTCCACTTCGCCATGACCGTTACGCAATTCAACCAAAGTAGCAATTGAGGCAACAATATCTTCAACGCTCAGGACATAACCGCCTTTTTCGGCAGCACCTGCGAAAGTTTCGTTCAACAAACGGCCATACCAAGAATGTTGTTGTGCTTCAGACAATTTTTGTTCATAAGTACGCGTATTGAATTTCATACGGCCTACGCGAGACAAATCGTAGCTGTCTTCACTGAAGAACAAGCGGTTAAACAACTGCTCGACTGCTTCCTCGGTAGGCGGTTCGCCCGGGCGCATCATGCGGTAAATCGCAACACGCGCTGCTTGCTGATCAGCAGTCTCATCAGTACGCAGAGTATTGGAAATATAGCCACCTTGATCCAATTCATTAATGTAAAGCGTAGTAAGTTGTTTTACACCATGGATATCAAATTTTGCCAAAAACTCTTCAGTGATTTCATCGTTGGCAACAGCCAATACTTCACCCGTTTCAGGGTCAATCAAATCCGCGGCCAAAGCTTTGCCAATCAGGCTTTCCGGCTCCACATCCAAACGGGTTAATCCCGCATTGCTAATATCACGGATATTTTTTGCGGTAATACGTTTACCCTTAGCAACCAAGACGTTGCCTTCTTTATCCAAGATATCAACTTTGGCAGTTTCACCTTTCAGACGACCTACAACCAAATCAGTTTGGACACCATTTTCAGACAGATAGAACGTTTCTTTATCGTAGAAAATATCCAAGATCTGCTCATTGTTGTAGCCCAAGGCCTTCAACAAAATCGTAACCGGCATTTTACGGCGACGGTCGATACGGAAATACAGCAAATCTTTCGGGTCAAATTCGAAATCCAACCACGAACCACGGTAAGGAATGATTCGAGCAGAGAACAACAATTTACCGGAGGAATGGGTTTTACCACGGTCATGCTCAAAGAACACGCCAGGAGAACGGTGCAACTGAGAAACAATCACACGTTCGGTACCGTTAATGACAAACGAACCGCTTGGAGTCATCAATGGGATTTCGCCCATGTACACTTCATTTTCACGAACTTCTTTGACTGTCGGTTTAGACGCTTCCTTGTCTAAAATAACCAATCGGATACGCGCGCGCAGGGGGGCGGCATAAGTGATTCCGCGCAATTGACATTCAGGAATATCGAACAAAGGCTCACCCAACGTGTAATGCACAAACTCCAGACGCGCATAACCGTTGTGACTTACGATAGGGAAAATAGAATTAAATGCAGCCTGCAGACCATCGTCAGTGCGCTGATCAAAAGCATTTTCTAATTGCAGAAATTTCGCATAAGAATCAATTTGTGTTGCCAACAAAAAGGGAACGTCCAATACGTTCTCTCGTTTTGCAAAACTCTTACGGATACGTTTTTTCTCGGTAAACGAATAGTTCATATACACTCCGAAAAGCAATTTTAAAAAAGAGGTCGTCTGAAATAACGCCTATTGTTTGTGTTATTTACATTTATTTAAACTTAGCTTGCGAATAAATTGCAAATAAATGTAAATAACAAATTAACCTAATAACAATAAGCAAAATAAGGCTGGCAGAAAAACTGCCAGCCTTAACAGGAAGCATCAAATTATTTGATTTCGACTTTAGCGCCGGCTTCTTCCAATTGTTTTTGAATGTCTTCAGCTTCAGCTTTAGAAACACCTTCTTTAAGAGTCTTAGGTGCACCATCAACGATGTCTTTAGCTTCTTTCAGACCCAGACCGGTAATTGCGCGAACTACTTTAATCACGCCAACTTTTTGGTCACCGGCAGAAGCCAATACTACGTCAAATTCAGTTTTTTCTTCAGCGGCAGCAGCACCAGCACCAGCAGGACCTGCAACTGCAACAGCAGCAGCAGAAACGCCGAATTTTTCTTCAAAAGCTTTAACCAAGTCGTTCAATTCCATTACGGTCAAAGAACCAACTGCTTCCAAAATGTCTTCTTTAGTAATAGCCATGCTATTTATACTCCAAATATTGTATTAAAAAATAATTGATTAACAGAAACAAAATTGATTAAGCGGCTTCTTCGCCTGCTTTTTTCTCTGCCAAAGCAGCCAAACCGCGCGCAAAGCCTGATACAGGAGCTTGCATAACGAACAACAGTTTGGACAACAGCTCTTCGCGGCTCGGAATAGAAGCCAACTCAGCAACCTGAGCAGCATTCATCACTTCACCATTGTAAGAACCGGCTTTAACTACAATCTTGTCATCTTTTTTCGCGAATTGGTGCAACACTTTAGCAGCAGCAACAGCATCTTCAGAAGCAGCATAAACCAACGGACCAACCATTTGATCAGCCAAAGCTGCGAATGAAGTACCCTCTACTGCACGACGAGCCAATGTATTTTTCAGAACACGCAAGTAAACGCCTTCTTTACGCGCATTAGCGCGAAGCTCAGTCATACTGGAAACACTGATACCGCGATATTCAGCAACCACGAGAGTCTGAGCGTTAGCAATTGCTGCGCTGATTTCCTCTACGGCTACTTTCTTGGTTTCAATATTGAGACTCAAGGTCTACCTCCCACTGTTTATAAACAGGATATCGGAATGATATCCCACCAGCGCGGTAACCTAAAAAGACATCTTACAAGCAATCTTGCAATGTGTTTCAGGACTACCGTCTGCGTAGGGCAGTTACGATTAAATCTTGCGATCCCTACGGTCTTGGACATCTACTTAATTCTAAGTAGCCCAAATTCAAGCAACTCAGAAAGAGTTGCTTGAAAATTTCTTAGATTAGTTATTCACGCTTGATGTATCAACGCGAACACCTAAACCCATAGTACTGGATACAGCAACTTTTTTCAGATACTGACCTTTAGCAGCAGCAGGTTTAGCTTTAACGATAGCATCCAGCAATGCATCAAAGTTCTCTTTCAAATCAGCCCCAGCGAATGAAGCACGACCGATAGTTGCATGAACGATACCAGCTTTGTCTGTACGATATTGCACTTGACCTGCTTTTGCATTTTTAACTGCTTCAGCCACATTAGGAGTAACAGTACCCACTTTAGGGTTTGGCATCAAGCCACGTGGACCCAAGATGGTACCCAATTGACCAACGATGCGCATTGCATCAGGAGAAGCAATAACAACGTCAAAGTTCAGATTACCTGCTTTGATCTCAGCAGCCAAATCTTCAAAGCCGACAACATCAGCACCAGCTTCTTTAGCTGCATCAGCATTTGCACCTTGAGTAAATACTGCTACGCGGGTTGTTTTACCGGTACCTTTAGGCAGAACAACTGAACCACGGATAACTTGGTCAGATTTACGCGGATCAACACCCAAGTTGAAAGATACGTCAACAGACTCGTCAAATTTAGCAGTCGCTGCTTTTTTTACCAAAGCAATTGCTTCATCAATTGCATATAATTTATTGGCCTCAACAGAAGAGCGCAAAGCTTTCAAGCGTTTAGATACTTTAGCCATTATACAACACCCTCCACATCCAAACCCATTGAACGAGCAGAACCAGCAATAGTGCGAACAGCGGCATCCAAATCAGCAGCAGTCAAATCAGGCTCTTTAGTTTTAGCAATTTCTTCCAACTGAGCACGGGTCAATTTACCCACTTTATTTGTCAGAGGATTAGAACTACCTTTTTGCAGACCAGCAGCTTTTTTCAACAGAATAGAGGCTGGAGGAGTTTTCATCACAAAAGTGAATGACTTATCCGCAAAAGCAGTAATTACAACTGGAATCGGCAAACCAGGCTCCATGCCTTGAGTTGCAGCATTAAATGCTTTACAGAATTCCATAATATTCAGACCACGTTGACCCAAAGCAGGACCAACTGGGGGAGATGGATTGGCTTTACCTGCAGGAATTTGCAGTTTGATGTAGCCGATAACTTTCTTTGCCACTTATAGGACTCCTAAAAACGGGTATAGCGCGGAACCATTTCCGCTTCCCAAAAAAGAATTCAGTATTATATTTACTTAGAGATTTTTTTTCAAGGGATTTAAAAACTTAAATCTTTTCTACTTGACCAAACTCCAGCTCAACCGGGGTTTCACGACCAAAAATCTGAACAGAAACCCTCAATTTATTACGCTCATAATTCACTTCATCTACAATACCGTTGAAGTCAGCAAAAGGTCCTTCGTTTACACGAACTTGCTGTCCCACTTCAAATTCAACTTTAGGTTTAGGCTTCTCAACCCCAGAACGAACCTGTTGCAAGATTGCATCAGCTTCTCTTTGAGAAATCGGAGTAGGCTTATTTGCCGTACCACCAATAAAGCCTGAAACTCGAGGGGTACTTTTCACCAAATGCCATGAGTCATCGGTCATTTCCATTTCGACCAAAACATAGCCCGGATAAAACTTACGCTCGCTAATGGTTTTACGACCATTTTTAATATCGACCACTTCTTCAACCGGAACAAGAATCTGACCGAAATAACCTTCCATGCCTTCGCGAGCGATACGCTCTTTTAGGGTCTTCTGGACATTTTTCTCAAAGCCGGAATAAGCCTGCACAACATACCAACGTTTTGACATTTTTACCCCCTCTTCAACAACACATCAAAAAACAGCCAGGAAATAGCACTGTCTGCCGCGTAAATAAATACTGCCAAGATTGCAACAAATATAACGACGAAGATCGTCATCTTAACTGCATCATCTCGCGTAGGCCAAACAACTTTTTTAAACTCAGACCATGAGTTTTTAAAATAGGAAAGCAGCCCTTCTCGCTTAGGCGGCGTAGAATGATTGCCGGATGTTACAAGCTGACCCGACTTTTCTGCTTTATGTTCAGATGTATGTTCAGTCATCTTTACTCACTCACCACAGCATCAAAGTCGCACTATCTCACTCATGCAATGGTTTAAATTAATTACTAAAAAAGAAATGCAAAAAAATTAACCGGCACAGGGCCGGTTAATTTTTTATTTGGCAGGCCAAGAGGGTCTCGAACCCCCAACCCTCGGTTTTGGAGACCGATACTCTACCAATTGAGCTATTGGCCTCTAAACTTAAGCGATGATAGAAGAAACCACACCTGCACCTACGGTACGGCCACCTTCGCGAATCGCAA
>NZ_KV800867.1:0-5748 GCF_001810355.1 Neisseria sp. HMSC074B07
ACGCCGTACTGGTTTAAAGTTAATCCACTATAAGTCAGCCATAGCAAGAAGGCAAGGAACGGCAATGACGAGTTTCAAGTAAAGGTATGAATAAAATATAAGGTAAAAGTAAAAGCCCCCGACATCTGTCAGGGGCTTAGGATAGGTGTTTGGCAGTGACCTACTTTCGCATGGAAGAACCACACTATCATCGGCGCTGAGTCGTTTCACGGTCCTGTTCGGGATGGGAAGGCGTGGGACCAACTCGCTATGGCCGCCAAACTTAAACTGTACAAATCGGCAAAGCCTTAATCAATATATTTGGTGATGACTGAATCAGTCAGTAAGCTTTTTATTTGAAGTTCTTCAAATGATAGAGTCAAGCCTCACGAGCAATTAGTATGGGTTAGCTTCACGCGTTACCGCGCTTCCACACCCCACCTATCAACGTCCTGGTCTCGAACGACTCTTTAGTGCGGTTAAACCGCAAGGGAAGTCTCATCTTCAGGCGAGTTTCGCGCTTAGATGCTTTCAGCGCTTATCTCTTCCGAACTTAGCTACCCGGCTATGCAACTGGCGTTACAACCGGTACACCAGAGGTTCGTCCACTCCGGTCCTCTCGTACTAGGAGCAGCCCCCGTCAAACTTCCAACGCCCACTGCAGATAGGGACCAAACTGTCTCACGACGTTTTAAACCCAGCTCACGTACCACTTTAAATGGCGAACAGCCATACCCTTGGGACCGACTACAGCCCCAGGATGTGATGAGCCGACATCGAGGTGCCAAACTCCGCCGTCGATATGAACTCTTGGGCGGAATCAGCCTGTTATCCCCGGAGTACCTTTTATCCGTTGAGCGATGGCCCTTCCATACAGAACCACCGGATCACTATGTCCTGCTTTCGCACCTGCTCGACTTGTCGGTCTCGCAGTTAAGCTACCTTTTGCCATTGCACTATCAGTCCGATTTCCGACCGGACCTAGGTAACCTTCGAACTCCTCCGTTACTCTTTGGGAGGAGACCGCCCCAGTCAAACTGCCTACCATGCACGGTCCCCGACCCGGATTACGGGTCTGGGTTAGAACCTCAAAGACACCAGGGTGGTATTTCAAGGACGGCTCCACAGAGACTGGCGTCTCTGCTTCTAAGCCTCCCACCTATCCTACACAAGTGACTTCAAAGTCCAATGCAAAGCTACAGTAAAGGTTCACGGGGTCTTTCCGTCTAGCAGCGGGTAGATTGCATCTTCACAACCACTTCAACTTCGCTGAGTCTCGGGAGGAGACAGTGTGGCCATCGTTACGCCATTCGTGCGGGTCGGAACTTACCCGACAAGGAATTTCGCTACCTTAGGACCGTTATAGTTACGGCCGCCGTTTACTGGGGCTTCGATCCGATGCTCTCACATCTTCAATTAACCTTCCAGCACCGGGCAGGCGTCACACCCTATACGTCCACTTTCGTGTTAGCAGAGTGCTGTGTTTTTAATAAACAGTCGCAGCCACCTATTCTCTGCGACCCTCCGAGGCTTACGGAGCAAGTCCTTAACCTTAGAGGGCATACCTTCTCCCGAAGTTACGGTATCAATTTGCCGAGTTCCTTCTCCCGAGTTCTCTCAAGCGCCTTAGAATTCTCATCCTGCCCACCTGTGTCGGTTTGCGGTACGGTTCGATTCAAACTGAAGCTTAGTGGCTTTTCCTGGAAGCGTGGTATCGGTTACTTCATGTCCGTAGACACTCGTCGTCACTTCTCGGTGTTAAGAAGACCCGGATTTGCCTAAGTCTTCCACCTACCGGCTTAAACAAGCTATTCCAACAGCTTGCTAACCTAACCTTCTCCGTCCCCACATCGCATTTGAATCAAGTACAGGAATATTAACCTGTTTCCCATCGACTACGCATTTCTGCCTCGCCTTAGGGGCCGACTCACCCTACGCCGATGAACGTTGCGTAGGAAACCTTGGGCTTTCGGCGAGCGGGCTTTTCACCCGCTTTATCGCTACTCATGTCAACATTCGCACTTCTGATACCTCCAGCACACTTTACAATGCACCTTCATCGGCCTACAGAACGCTCCCCTACCATGCCAGTAAACTGGCATCCGCAGCTTCGGTTATAGATTTGAGCCCCGTTACATCTTCCGCGCAGGACGACTCGACCAGTGAGCTATTACGCTTTCTTTAAATGATGGCTGCTTCTAAGCCAACATCCTGGCTGTCTGGGCCTTCCCACTTCGTTTACCACTTAATCTATCATTTGGGACCTTAGCTGGCGGTCTGGGTTGTTTCCCTCTTGACAACGGACGTTAGCACCCGCTGTCTGTCTCCCGAGGAACCACTTGATGGTATTCTTAGTTTGCCATGGGTTGGTAAGTTGCAATAACCCCCTAGCCATAACAGTGCTTTACCCCCATCAGTGTCTTGCTCGAGGCACTACCTAAATAGTTTTCGGGGAGAACCAGCTATCTCCGAGTTTGTTTAGCCTTTCACCCCTATCCACAGCTCATCCCCGCATTTTGCAACATGCGTGGGTTCGGTCCTCCAGTACCTGTTACGGCACCTTCAACCTGGCCATGGATAGATCACTCGGTTTCGGGTCTACACCCAGCAACTCTTCGCCCTATTAAGACTCGGTTTCCCTACGCCTCCCCTATTCGGTTAAGCTCGCTACTGAATGTAAGTCGTTGACCCATTATACAAAAGGTACGCAGTCACACCACAAGGGTGCTCCCACTGTTTGTATGCATCAGGTTTCAGGTTCTATTTCACTCCCCTCCCGGGGTTCTTTTCGCCTTTCCCTCACGGTACTGGTTCACTATCGGTCGATGATGAGTATTTAGCCTTGGAGGATGGTCCCCCCATATTCAGACAGGATTTCACGTGTCCCGCCCTACTTTTCGTACGCTTAGTACCACCGTTGAGATTTCGAATACGGGACTATCACCCACTATGGTCAAGCTTCCCAGCTTGTTCTTCTATCTCGACAGTTATCACGTACAGGCTCCTCCGCGTTCGCTCGCCACTACTTGCGGAATCTCGGTTGATTTCTTTTCCTCCGGGTACTTAGATGGTTCAGTTCTCCGGGTTCGCTTCTCTAAGTCTATGTATTCAACTTAGGATACTGCACAGAATGCAGTGGGTTTCCCCATTCGGACATCGCGGGATCATAGCTTTATTGCCAGCTCCCCCACGCTTTTCGCAGGCTTACACGTCCTTCATCGCCTATCATCGCCAAGGCATCCACCTGATGCACTTATTCACTTGACTCTATCATTTCAAGAACTTCTCTGACTTTGCCTGACATTCCGTTGACTAGAACATCAAACTTGAATTTCCTACTCTGATAAAGCTTACTGCTTGTTGTGTCTTAATCCCGCCTTTTGTCTTTCGGGATTAAGTCGATACAATCATCACCCAAATACTGTACCTGTTTTTCTTTTCCTGTTCAGGAGACAACTGACCGTTTGCAATCGGTCAATCATCAAAAACAGACACATTGTCTTTGTTTGTTGATTTCGGCTTTCCAATTTGTTAAAGATCAATGCGTTCAATATTGCTATTTACTTCGCAAATCAAAATGAGCTGATTATTATAGCAGCCTTTCTTTTTCCGTCAAACTGATTCGTCAGCAGACTTCTCTATTAGAAAAAAAGAAAGCAGTTATACTGCCTTTTAACTCGCTTTGATTTGGAAAGTATTGGTGGAGGCAAACGGGATCGAACCGATGACCCCCTGCTTGCAAAGCAGGTGCTCTACCAACTGAGCTATGCCCCCGTTCTTGGTGGGTCTGGGAGGACTTGAACCTCCGACCCCACGCTTATCAAGCGTGTGCTCTAACCAGCTGAGCTACAAACCCGGATTCTCTTCTTAAGCGAACCTTGTCTTCACTCAAGCATTTTTCCGCATCTTCTACAGTTTACCGATAAGTGTGAATGCGACAACCTCTTCTTTCTCTAGAAAGGAGGTGATCCAGCCGCAGGTTCCCCTACGGCTACCTTGTTACGACTTCACCCCAGTCATGAAGCATACCGTGGTAAGCGGGCTCCTTGCGGTTACCCTACCTACTTCTGGTATCCCCCACTCCCATGGTGTGACGGGCGGTGTGTACAAGACCCGGGAACGTATTCACCGCAGTATGCTGACCTGCGATTACTAGCGATTCCGACTTCATGCACTCGAGTTGCAGAGTGCAATCCGGACTACGATCGGTTTTGTGAGATTGGCTCCACCTCGCGGCTTGGCTACCCTCTGTACCGACCATTGTATGACGTGTGAAGCCCTGGTCATAAGGGCCATGAGGACTTGACGTCATCCCCACCTTCCTCCGGCTTGTCACCGGCAGTCTCATTAGAGTGCCCAACTTAATGATGGCAACTAATGACAAGGGTTGCGCTCGTTGCGGGACTTAACCCAACATCTCACGACACGAGCTGACGACAGCCATGCAGCACCTGTGTTACGGCTCCCGAAGGCACCCCTCCGTCTCTGGAGGGTTCCGTACATGTCAAGACCAGGTAAGGTTCTTCGCGTTGCATCGAATTAATCCACATCATCCACCGCTTGTGCGGGTCCCCGTCAATTCCTTTGAGTTTTAATCTTGCGACCGTACTCCCCAGGCGGTCGATTTCACGCGTTAGCTTCGCTACTAAGCAGTCATGCTGCCCAACAGCTAATCGACATCGTTTAGGGCGTGGACTACCAGGGTATCTAATCCTGTTTGCTACCCACGCTTTCGGGCATGAACGTCAGTGTTATCCCAGGAGGCTGCCTTCGCCATCGGTATTCCTCCACATCTCTACGCATTTCACTGCTACACGTGGAATTCTACCTCCCTCTGACACACTCTAGTCACCCAGTTCAGAACGCAGTTCCCAGGTTGAGCCCGGGGATTTCACATCCTGCTTAAGTAACCGTCTGCGCCCGCTTTACGCCCAGTAATTCCGATTAACGCTCGCACCCTACGTATTACCGCGGCTGCTGGCACGTAGTTAGCCGGTGCTTATTCTTCAGGTACCGTCATCAGACAGGGGTATTAACCCCGCCCTTTTCTTCCCTGACAAAAGTCCTTTACAACCCGAAGGCCTTCTTCAGACACGCGGCATGGCTGGATCAGGCTTGCGCCCATTGTCCAAAATTCCCCACTGCTGCCTCCCGTAGGAGTCTGGGCCGTGTCTCAGTCCCAGTGTGGCGGATCATCCTCTCAGACCCGCTACTGATCGTCGCCTTGGTAGGCCTTTACCCCACCAACTAGCTAATCAGATATCGGCCGCTCAAACAGCGCAAGGCCAAATGGTCCCCTGCTTTCTTCCTCAGAATATATGCGGTATTAGCTAATCTTTCGATTAGTTATCCCCCACTGCTCGGTACGTTCCGATATGTTACTCACCCGTTCGCCACTCGCCACCCAAGAAGCAAGCTTCTCTGTGCTGCCGTCCGACTTGCATGTGTAAAGCATGCCGCCAGCGTTCAATCTGAGCCAGGATCAAACTCTTATGTTCAATCTCTAACTTTTTAACTTCTGGTCTGCTTCAAAGAAACCAACAGGACAATGTCTAAAACATCATCTTGTCTGTCTTTCAAACAGTGTGAGGCTGTCGCACTCACACTTATCGGTAATCTGTTTTGTTAAAGAGCGAAAACGAATTATAAAGCATTTCATCTCGTTGTCAATCAAAACTTTTCTCAAAACCTCGAAAAATCAGACTAACTGTGATATACTTACCTGTTCGTTCAATCACCGCCGAAGCAGCGAAGAACCGAACTATACCC
>NZ_KV800868.1:0-5716 GCF_001810355.1 Neisseria sp. HMSC074B07
CCTAAATGTCTTGATGGAAATTTAGGGGATTTTGCAAAGGTCTCCTGGGAGGATTAAGGGGGGATTTGGGTAGAATCAGGAGGGATTGGGGAGGAGGGATTGGGGATGGGAACAGCCGAAAACCTGTTTTTAGGTTTCGGCTGTCGGGGGAAGGGCTTTTTTGCACTCGGCCTTTTATTAGGGGCTTAGGAAACAAAATCACTATTGAGTGATTTTGCTTCCTAAGCGCCCCAAAATAATATTTAAAAAATAAAATCAAAAAACAAGATAGTAAAGACTTCCCAAAAATAAAGACTCATATATCTAAAACAGAATGAAAAAAATGTATCCCGTAACGCCCATCTATTTGTGTAATAGCTAATTGCTCCCCCTTTCCTGCTCCAACAAATTTTGCCGCACTAACTAAATTAATCCACCCTTGAATCGGTATCAAGTTACCACACAACCTATCTAAATTATTCATTGGATGAGCAGAATCTAACGAAATCAAATCAATATTATGTTTATATAGTACCTGTATCAACTCAGTCTGACTATTGGAATCCATATTACTTAACCATAATCCAAAAGTTGACTGTTTATTCAATTGATATTGGATTATTTGTTCAAGCATTTCATTTAAGTTTCCCTTAATCGTACTATTGGATCGAAGCATACGAATTTTAATTAATTCTTCTCGAATTAATGTTTTTCCAAGTAACAAGGAACATGCTGCTTCATTAGCATTAGTACTATTTACAGATAAAGCAATGATCAAAGCATGTTTAATTTTTTCTTTTTCCAACCAATCCTGAATTTCGTCAGGTTGAAAATCTGCAGCATTTTTTAGTAGGATATCAGGCATTTTTTGACAATTTTGTTCCTTTAATAAACGGATTACTAAATCAACGCTATTTTCCCCTAAACGACGATTTATCAGATCTTTCTCACTATGAAATTTGTCCTCCACAATAATAATTTTTAGATTTTCACCCTCTAAATCCTGTATTTTTTCTAAATCAGGCAAATGATGGAAAAGAATTTTTTCCAAAATAATTTCTTTCTTATCATAACGTTTGGTAAATAAATCCTTTCCCGTATCAAAAAATGAAAAAGGAGTAATTACTTGCTGAAAATTATGACGGATTTTTCCACTACTAACAGCCTCTATTAAAGGAATTTTAGTAATATCTATATTATCTGGCAAAATAAGAGTGTAATCATTAACATGCCAATACATCTGCGCCCACTGCTGCCATTTCCGGTGAATATTTTCTTTTTCCACTTCCCATGCTTCATGTTGCTGCTGTTTATTATATTTATAACTGAACTGCAAATAGAAAAATACTAAGCACACGAACAAAGGAGGAAGTGCAGCAATACCTAATCCAGTAATCAATGGGATACCAGAGTAGGTCATACTTATAGCAACCAATACACCAACAATAGAAATAACTATAAGAATAAGTAACCATTTCTGCCAATTTATTGGTTTTGGTGCTTTGAATTCTGGAATTTCAGGGATTGGCCAACGGGTTCGTTTCATATTTTAATAAATTTTTAAAAATTAAATAACAAAAGATGCCGAAAACGGATATTTCCATTTCCGGCAACTCTTTCAGATATGGGTCAATTCGCTTTACCATTCAATCCAATATGTTGAGAAATATCTCCTTCGGGGTCGTATTTCATCCAAGTAGCTGTATTGCCTTCAATACGGTAAATTCCCCGATAGCGTGCGAGTCCTTGACCATTACCAAAAACAAAGGTTGACCAATAACTACTGCCTATCCTAACCCTACCACTATATTCCAACAATCCCATGCCAATATAAAAACTAGCTTGAGAGTCATGAACATAGTCATTATAAAACAGCTTTATAGCTTTCTCCCCATATAAATCTTTTTCGTATTCATCATTTTTTTCATCAAGATATATACGAGGCCTCTCCCGATATTTTTCCAAAATACCTTTTACAGTTGGATGATAGCTATGTTTAACTCCAAAGGTAGATAGCCACCGACGATTAAAAACACTCAAACCTTCTTCCAACAAATCATTAACCACCTTAAGCCCAATCACAGAATTATAATTTGGCGGTTGCCTCTCCAAATGCTGCTCCAATTTATTTGGATCTAATTCATTCTCAAGTTTTTTCTTTGCTTTGCTGGGTGACATTGCAGGCACTTCGGAAGTTGGTTTCTTAGTCGACTCTTGAGCTTGCGTCCTCTCTGCATCACCATTTGCGCGAAGATAAAAATCCTGCCACTCAAAACGGGGAACATTCTGTGACCTACCATACCAAGTTTTAGTTTGGGTTTGATATTTAGATGGAGCCTTATTTGAAAGGAAAATTTTACGTAACATAATGCCTCGGTACACTAAATAACTTTGGTTATACTGAGCAATATTATTAGCATGAGTATAAACATCTCCTCCTTCCTGAGCAATATCAACCCCTTTAAGCATTTGTCTCATATCATCTTTTATTGCATTAAACGCTGTAAAAAAATCATGATGTGCTAATATCTCACCATAAAGAGTATGTACATCATCTAATTTCATCTGATTGATATTGTAAGGCATTAGATTTTTAAATGGGGTACCTACACTAATAGCTTCATCATACATTTCTCTACCTGGTATAACGGACATATCGTATTTACCCTGCTCCATAAAACCATAACCACCACCTACATCCGAATGGGCTCCAGGGTAAAGTTTGAGAGTATGATTACCTTGATGCTCCGTCATGGTTAATGGAAAACAGGCTCGAGCCTCGTTACCGGCAATATAGTGTACACAGCGAATATTATCTGGTACAACTAGATTTTCAGGAGAAGCCCAAGACCAATGACCATCCACTAAACTACCAAACCAACGAGGTAGAATGCCGTTGCCACGAAATGACTTGATATCGACCATGCCTACCGAGGCCACAGTGTCGAAAATACCCATAAACTTTACTTCAACATCGATACCGCCAAATTTCAACTGCTCCGGCAAGCTACCACTCAATCGGGAAAGGCGGTTGACAAAACTGCGAGCCTCTGCCGCACCGCGCGAAAAGCCGAACGCATACAGGATGATTTTGCTGACCTTGCTGGTTTTCTTCCTTTCTTTTCCTGACTTTTCAATAGTTTCCCTTAAGTGCTTATTCAGATATTCAGGAAAGGTATCAACATCATTTTCAACTTTTTCTGCCCGATCACTCTTATTCCACGGAATGATATTTTTAATTTCTTCTTTTTCAAGTATTATGGAATAAAGTTTCCAAAAAGCATAACAAATCCGCGCATTTCCTCCGTAGCCAAATGCCGAGCCCAAAATACTACCCTCTCCTTCATTGGGTTTGCCTTCGTCATTCTCAGAAAAAGGGGTACCTACGCCAGGAATATATTCTTTATATATGGAATTTACCTCATCCTTAAATAATAAAAACAACTTCGCTACATTGCTTAAATAACTGGTAATTTTTTGTAACTGTTGCGAGTCATAATTATCAATATTAAGCCTTTTAAGGTGGACCTTGGTTTTTATTTCATCCGTATCCTTGTTATTTCCTGTACCGTCAAAAAACAACCCAAGCTGGATTTCCTTTTGGCAGAAAAATTTCTGTGCTATTCCGGTCGGCATATCTTTATTCCTTTATTACATATTACTCAACTGCATGACGCTTACCAATTTTCTTTTTCCGTTTTGGGTCGTCATCTTGCGGCCAACCAAAAGGATAATCCGAGTAATTGGGTGTCATATTTGTTACAAAAGCCTTGATGTTATCATTCGGAAAAAAATGTATGGCTAAATAAATCTTTTCTTCATCCTTATATTTCGGCAGTTTGACAAATGCCCGTTTCGGTTTGGTATAGATCTCATCATTACCCGCCCATTGGAAAAAAATGGTGTAATTGGGATCCCATTTTTTAGGCACTCTCCACCCGCTACCTGAAGCTGAATCGTATGCAGACACCCCATACCCCCCCCCTCCATAACCCAATTCCCATCCCTTCCAGTCTTTTTTAGTGGCATCAGTCATATTGAAATTAATGGCTTTGGATGTATGATTATATATTTTGACAGGTAGCACACTGGTATCGGAATAGCCGCTGCATGCAGTAAGCAGTGCTGACAATCCTGTAAATAGTAAAGTGATCAGCTTTTTCATATTCATTATTTACTCCTTAATTTCTTACAGCTAAATTTTTCAAAATGGCGTGTTCAAACATCTTTGATATTTTCTTGGATAAAATGAACCAAATTAGTAAAGCTTCCCTGTATGACATCCGTTTTCTCCAACAATTCAAAAATCCTGCTATATATTGCTGCAGAGACCGTGCTGTTGCCTGGATTATTTTTCTGTATTTCTGCCCAAATCTGATCGGGCAGACTTTGACTGTACAGCATTTCCAATTGATGATCATTTAAAATTAATGCGGTTGCCGCCTGATTACTATAGGCAGGGGCATAACTGCAAAATTTCCCGAAGCGGTTTATCCATGCAAATTTCTCGATTACACCAGCAATAGCAGCTTCTTGTGAAGCAGTAAAAAATTTATTCTGTGGATTAAATATGATGGAAAGTGCTCGGGTATCAAAATACCTTAATAACAATGCTAATCCTTCTTCTGTATGTACATTTGCTATCCAAGTTAAAATATCCGGCCACTTATTGGGAGCGTTGTTTTTTATCCGTATAAAACTGATAAGGGGTAATTCTGCCGCATAATTCTTCAAAATCCCCCTCAACCATCCAAAATCATCCAAAGATAAGTGCTCTGCACGAATAAAAAGTGGTCCTAATTCTTCTATGTCGGAAAATATGTGTCCACGTTGCCATAATCGAGAAAAACCGGCTAATTCGAAAATTGCCCGCTCATCATCATTTAACATAGAGCCATCTATCAAAATGATGGTTTCATGAGTTCTCTGCCCAACCCAACTAATTGCTTCCTCGATTACCTCAATATCAGGAGCTGAATGTAAATAATGCATTATTCCCTCCCTGCCAGTGGAGTTCCGCTTTCCAAAGCTTTCTTCAAACATTCTTTACAAACTGCTTCAGAAAATTGGGGGTAACTATAATCCAACGTATTCACACCCGTTTCTATGAGACCTCCACTTCTATGCCAAATCTGATTTGGAGATCCCATTTCAATTGTTCCATCCTTGATACGGATATAAGCTGTACCACTAGTCAATAAAATCTCTTCCTTCCCTGCCAAAACGATTTTATTATCGGTACTCATCAATGTCATCTGCCCTTTAGAAGTCTGCTTTAATTCTCCACCTTGAGCCTGAATATCAATATCTTGTCTCGACGAGTAAATTTGCATTCCACCGTTATAACTATATAAACTGATTTTTTCTTTTGCAGAAGCAGTTAGATTATTCATGGACTGCAAATCGGTATTATTCTGACTAACTTGTAAAAGATTATTTTCTGTTGTTAGCTGTATACTACCCGAACTAACTGCAGCAATTCCATCAGGCGCACTCAACACGATAGCTTGTTGTTGCAGTTGTTGATAGACATTTGTTAACTGGTTTTTCTGATCCTCTATATCGGCCAACTCTGCTCTAGCTGCCTGTATTGCATTATTAAGGTTTTCAACCTCTTCAACAGCTCGACGCAACTTCTCCAATGCTTCGTCCATATCCAATACTTTATCGTCAGGACTTTTACTATCGGTGCTAATAAAGATACCTTTACCCGCCCGTACGGCACCCCAGCCGTCGG
>NZ_KV800869.1:0-230 GCF_001810355.1 Neisseria sp. HMSC074B07
TTTCCTTATCATAATTAAAATATGCTCCATAATTTACACTGATATTTCACAAAATTCTAAAATCGATTGCTCCAAAGCTGGCTTTTAGAAATTTTTCAGACGACCTTTGAGAAAGTTAGGTTTTCAATTCAACCTACGCCTGTTATGTAAACAACGCGGTGTTTCCTTGAAATATCAACATTCCTTTCTTAGGGGAAAGCTATCTAAACTAAACTTTCAGATAACCTTAA
>NZ_KV800870.1:0-1408 GCF_001810355.1 Neisseria sp. HMSC074B07
TCCACGGCAATCTCTTATGGTACG
Source organism: Neisseria sp. HMSC074B07 (assembly GCF_001810355.1). Lineage (NCBI taxonomy): Bacteria > Pseudomonadati > Pseudomonadota > Betaproteobacteria > Neisseriales > Neisseriaceae > Neisseria > Neisseria sp. HMSC074B07. The sequence continues at coordinate 25 of NZ_KV800870.1, forward strand.
GCGAATACACTGCTTGGGGTCGTCTGAAAAAGGATGAGCGGGTTTACAAGGATGCGCATCAGCCGTTCAGACTGCAAAACCAGTATTATGATGAAGAAACCGGGCTGCATTACAACCTGATGCGCTATTACGAGCCTGAGGCCGGTAGGTTTGTAAATCAGGATCCGATTGGGTTGTTGGGTGGGGAGAATCTTTATTCGTTTGCACCGAATGTACAGGCGTGGATGGATGTTTTGGGCTTATGCCCAAGAAATAAGAAGGCAAAACTTAGAAGGAAAAAAGCAAAAAAAGCTAATGCCCGAAAGAGTAGAACAAAGATAACGGAACTTGAGCGCACAAGAGGAGCATCAAATGTACATAGTTTAGACCGACATGGTGCTCAAACTTCTTTAGCTCAACAACTGGATAGGGCTAATAATGCACCTAACGGTATCACTTCTTACAAGTCTCATGCAGCACGATTTACAAGCCATCAAGACCATCTTGATACATTGAATACTGCCTTAGATAGACGATCAAGGGGGTTAGGACAGCAAACGCCTCAAGGTTACAGGGATACTTTTGATATGGGAAGACCTGTTGCAGAAGGGTTTAGAAAAGACTCGTCAAATTTGGTAAGGACCTCAGAAGTGACAGCTACCTTTAATTCGTCAGGGCAATTAGTTTCACTTTTTGGGAAAGTAAATTAAATTTTAGGATGTAATAATGAAGCAGAAAATTAATACTTTTTACATACTTAATTTATTAAGTATTGTCGATGGTGAGATCTTGGAGAGTGCGCATGTAGATATATCTAAATATATATATTTAGATATATCTACAGCAGAAGGGCAGAATGTTATTATTAATGATCTGTTAAAGCCTCAGTTACTTCGCTTTTCTTTAGGAAATCAAGAAAAAATACGAATAAGCATGTTGTATTGTATTGAGAATTATGATGAGAGAAAATTGGAAAGCATTCTAAATTTCTATAGTGGTTCCGTTTTTTTAACGCCAAATGATAATATTACGTATAAACAAATGTTTGAAATTTTTTATGTTGGAGTATTTCTTAAAAATATAAATAATGAAGAGTTAAATAATTTTATTTTTTTTGAAGATGATAACCTCGAGTGTTGGAATTTATTTAATAAGTAAATGTGGTTAGAATTTTGAACCTGCTTAAGATAATCCACAATAACTCAAAATTTTTGATATGGTCTTAAGAAAGCCATAAACAGCATGAAACCTCCAATCTAGATGTTGGGTATTTTTAGTGTATGCGCATTTTCTGTTTTGTAGACGACCTCACTATCTTCTTTGAGGTCGTCTGAATTATTTGTTCTTTAACAATCTTATTAGCAGTTAACATAGAGGTCGTCTGAAAACCAACTTTCAGATGACC
>NZ_KV800871.1:0-23945 GCF_001810355.1 Neisseria sp. HMSC074B07
TTACGTGCGGTTTGCTACGTTCAAATTTTTCCTTTGCCATGGCAAATTTCCTATCTTTAAAATACTGAGAAAATGGTATTTGGTGCCCATGGGCAGATTTGAACTGCCGGCCTCTCCCTTACCAAGGGAGTGCTCTACCCCTGAGCTACATGGGCCAATAGACTATTGGAGCGGGTGAAGGGAATCGAACCCTCACCGTAAGCTTGGAAGGCTTCTGCTCTACCATTGAGCTACACCCGCAGACTTACTGCATCAATGCTCCAACACATTGGAATTTGGTGGTGGGAGAAGGATTCGAACCTTCGAAGCTCTCGCAACAGATTTACAGTCTGCCCCCTTTGACCGCTCGGGAATCCCACCAAAAGAGAACGCAAGTTTATTCGTGACTCAGATTTTCGTCAAGTTCTTTTTTAATTTTGTTTTCTTAAAATCACTCAATTTATTGCTTTAAAAAAGAATTTATTTGAACTGAATGATTTTTTCGTATTTTGCCATCAGCTCTTCGTGCGTTTCCGGATGCTCTTCATCAATCAGGATGCAGTCCACGGGGCATACCTGCTGACATTGCGGCTCATCGTAATGGCCTACGCACTGCGTACACAAATTAGGGTTGATTTCGTAAATTTCCTCGCCTTGCGAGATGGCGTCATTGGGGCACTCCGGCTCGCAAACGTCACAGTTAATGCACTCATCTGTAATAAAGAGCGACATTTCTTTTCCTTTTTCATTTAAATTATCAAAACCGATTGGGCGCGGATTATAGCACAAACGCGTCAAAAACAATCCGTTTAGGCGAATGTTTACACCCTGGTAATGATTCTCAAATCTCTTACTATTCAGCCACTTGGACAAACTGCAAGAGCACAAAACCGCTCTTACCCGCCCGCCCTTCGCGATAAGGCTCCAGCCACTCGGGGAAATCGGGCAGCTCCCCTGCTTCAATATAGACCATTGCCCCGTTTTTCAAGCTGTTTTTCAAAGAAGTAAACAAATTTTCCCAATCCTGCCACGCAAACGGCGGATCCAAAAAGACCACATCAAACTTTTCAGACGACCTCTGCAAATACGCAAGGCCATCGGTATTGAGGATTTCCAGTTTATCCAAACCCAATGCTCTGGCGTTTTGCCGCAGCATATCGGCAGTTTTGCGATTATTATCTGCCAGCACCACCCTCTTCGCGTTACGGGACGCGGCTTCAAATCCCAACGCGCCGCTTCCGGCAAACAAATCCAACGCATTCAGACCGGTCAAATCCTGACCCAGCCAATTAAAAAGTTTTTCGCGGACACTGTCAGGCGTCGGCCGCAGACCGTCCGCATCTGCAAAAACCAGTTTCCGTCCCCTGCATTGCCCGCCGATGATGCGGACTTGATTTGAATGTTTGCTGTGTTTGCTCATAATTAAAACAAATCGTCCGACAGTTTCAGACGACCTCTAAAGAATGACAAAGCAGCCATTATACCGCAGCGTTTTTTCATTTAAGGCCGCATGAAAACAAATCGGCGCATCGTGAAATTTTATTTTTTATGATGCTAAACTTACAAAATTTTATAAATCATAAAATATTTTCTCAAATAAAAAGGTCGCTTACGTCCGCCATTAGAACTTTCCCACCGTTTTTTCAGTCTATTGGTCATAATACGTAATGAAAATATGGATGGCTGACAATGCCGCTTTGGAAAATTATTTTGGGTGTTTATATCGGCGGCGTGATTGCCTTCACCGCCCACGCCCATTTTTTTGACGAATATTACCGCCACTTGGGATTGATTCCGAACTTGGGGCGCGGTCTGCTTTGGTTCGTCTTTTGCCTGCCCTTGATCGGTAAAACCGTTGCTTTGATAGTCAGTTTATTCTTTCTTGCCACGTTGGTTTTTGCAAGGCGTTAAATCTCTTCTTAATAAAACTGAAAAGGTCGTCTGAAAAATTTTCAGACGACCTTTTCAGTTTGAGTTTGACGACATGAAATACTGAACTATGTTTCACCATGTAAAGTGCATTTTAAACTTAAACTAGATAAATTACATTTACTTATTTATAATGAGTATCTCTCTGTGAAATATTTATATAGGGTTATTATCATGTCAGACCTGAATCTCAGTAACAGTATATTCCAAGGTTACAACGACAAACATGGTTTAATGATTTGTGGGTATGAGTGGGGTTGGAGTAAAGCCGATGAGGCTGCTTATGTAGCAGGTGAATACAAACTCCCTGAAAACAAAATCGACCATACATTTGCAAATAAATCCCTCTATTATGGTGAGCAGGCAAAAAAGTGGCGTTACGACAATACAATAAAAAATTGGTTTGAAATGTGGGGACACCCCTTAGACGAAAATGGATTGGGCGGTGCATTTGAAAAATCCCTGGTTCAAACCAACTGGGCAGCTACTCAGGGCAACAAAATCGACAATCCAAACAAATTTCTCCAGCCCGAACACGTCGATAATTTTCTCTACCACATTGAGAAACTACGTCCTAAATTGATTCTCTTCATGGGAAGCAACCTGACAAATTATCTTAATTGCGCAAATGTATTGCCGCGCTTCGAGCAGCTTGTCGGAAAACAAACTCAACCGCTACGAGTAGTACAAAAAGATTTTAGCGGTACACGTTTCAAAATCAGATTCCAATCGTTTGAAAATTGCGAAGTCGTCTGCCTGCCCCACCCTAGTGCCAGCCGCGGTCTATCTTACGATTACATAGCCTTATTTGAACCAGAAATGAACCGTATTTTATCGGACTTTAAAACGACACGCGGATTTAAATAAAACAATCACAGAAAAGCAAAGGTCGTCTGAAATTTTTTCAGACGACCTTTTCTCTTTAAACCAACCTACTTTCATCATTCTTTCGGTGCAGGCGGTTCAATCTGTTCTTTCCAGCCGCATTCTTTTTGCGGACAGACTTTTTCCACGCCCCAGCGTTTGGTGGTTTTGATGGTCAAGACCGGCCAATGGCAGTTCGGGCATTCTTCGGCAACGGGCGGGTTCCAAGTGGCGTAGTTGCAGTCGGGATAGGTGCTGCAACTGTAAAACAGTTTGCCGTAGCGGGATTTGCGCTCGACGAGGTTACCTTTTTTGCATTGCGGGCATTGGACGCCGGTATCTTTTGGTTTTTCCAGCGGCTCGACGGGTTTGCATTTGGGGTAGTTGGCGCAGCCGATGAATTTGCTGCCGGTGCGGCTGTATTTGTACACCAGCCTTCCGCCGCATTTGGGGCACTCGCGCCCGTCGAGTTCGGCTTGCTCGGCTTCGGCTTTGGCGATGCGCTCGGCGGCTTCTTCGGCGGTTTCGTTGACGTTACGCGTGTAGCTGCACTCGGGATAGCCGGCGCAGGCGACGAAGCGGCCCATTTTGCCGAACTTGATTTGCAGTTTGTGTTCGCCGCATTTGGGGCAGGTTTCGTCGAGTTCCTGCGTGGTGAATTTGGCGCGTTCGATGCCTTCTTTTTCTTCCACTTGTTTGATGAACGGTTTCCAGAATTTGTCCATCACGGGAATCCAGCGGCGTTTGCCGTCGGCGATTTCGTCGAGCTGGTCTTCGAGTTTGGCGGTGAAGTGGTAGTCGACGTATTGGGCGAAGTGTTCGGTCAGAAATTTGTTGACGATGTCGCCTGTGTCGGTGGGCATGAAGCGTTTTTGCTCAAGGGTAACGTATTCGCGGTCTTTGAGCGTGGAGATGATGCTGGCGTAAGTCGAGGGGCGGCCGATGCCGTATTCTTCGAGGGCTTTAACCAGCGTGGCTTCGTTGTAGCGCGGCGGCGGGGTGGTAAAGTGTTGCTCGCCGTAGAGTTTGTCCACAGGCAGTTTGTCGCCTTCGCTCATTTCGGGCAGTTTTTTGCTGTCTTCGCCTTCTTCATCGTCGCTGCTTTCTTCGTAAACGCTGAGGAAGCCTGCGAAGGTTTGCACTTGTCCGGTTACGCGGAATACGCCTTTGCCAACAGTAATATCGACGGTGGTTTGGTCGAATTTGGCGGGCGTCATCTGACAGGCGACGGTGCGCTGCCAAATCATTTGATAGAGTTTGAACTGGTCTGCGCTCAGGAAGGGTTTGACGCTTTCGGGCGTGCGGTACACGGAAGTCGGACGGATCGCTTCGTGCGCTTCTTGGGCGTTTTTGGATTTGGTTTTGTATTGTTTGGCGGCACTCGGCAGATATTCTTTGCCGATTTTGTTTTCGATGTAATGGCGGATTTCGGTTAACGCTTCATCGGCCAAATTCACGCTGTCGGTACGCATATAGGTAATCAGACCGATGGCGCCCTGCCCTACGTCTATACCTTCGTAAAGCTGCTGGGCGGTACGCATGGTGCGGTCGGTGGTGAAGCCGAGTTTGCGTACGGCATCCTGCTGCATGGTGGATGTGGTGAACGGCGCGGCGGGATTGCGGCTGCGCTTTTTCTTTTCGATGGCGGTAACGACTGCCTCTTTGCCTTCGAGTTCTTTCAACACGTCGGCTTGCGCGGCTTCGTTCGGCAGGTCGAATTGTTCGAGTTTCGCGCCGTTGTATTGGGCGAGTTTGGCGGTGAACTTGCTGCGGCCTTTGTGGCTGTCGAGATGCACCGTCCAATATTCCTGCGCTTCAAAGGCGCGGATTTCGTTTTCGCGTTCGCAAATCAGACGCAGGGCGGGACTTTGCACACGGCCCGCGCTCAAACCGCGGCGGATCTTTTTCCACAACAATGGCGAGAGGTTGAAACCGACCAAATAGTCCAACGCACGGCGGGCTTGTTGTGCATCAACCAAATCCATTTCGATTTCGCGCGGGTTGGCGACGGCGTCGAGCACGGCGTTTTTGGTGATTTCGTGGAACACGACACGCTGCGGTTTGATGTTTTTCAGGCCGCGTTTGGATTTGAGGATTTCAAAAAGATGCCAGGAAATCGCTTCGCCTTCCCTATCCGGGTCGGTTGCGAGGTAGATGTTTTCGGCTTCTTTGGCTCCGGCGACAATCGCATCGACGTGTTTGGCGTTGCGTTTGATCAGCTCGTATTTCATGGCGAAGTCGTGTTCGGGATCGACGGCACCGTTTTTGGGGACGAGGTCGCGGACGTGGCCGTAGGAGGCCAGAATTTCGAAATCGCCGCCAAGGTATTTTTTCAGGGTTTTGGCTTTGGACGGTGATTCGACGATTAAGAGGTTTTTCGCCATTGTTTGTTCTCTTTTAATGTATTGGATGATGCGTTTCAGACGACCTTTCTGAACAAGCTGCGTCAAAAGGTCGTCTGAAAAGGTTTAATGCATGGTCGCTTTGCCGTTGAGCGCGCCCATCAGGTCATCGCCGATTAAGACGGGCAATTCGCTTTTGTGCGCCCACAACAAGAGCAACACCAGCACTTTCGCCGTATCGAGCGTGATTTCTTCGGGCGGGATGTGCATCAGGGCGTGGATGACGATTTCGCGCTGCTCGTAAGTGATGGCGCGTTCGGCAACCAGATACTGCATCAGCCCCATGACTTCCTGCGGCAGGTTTTCCACTTCCTCGTTGCAATACACGCGCAGGGCATGGCTGTCGAACGGCGCGGCGGCGAATTCGGACGTGTTGAACAACACTTCCATCATCATCAGCGTATTGCCGATTTCCGTTACGTCAAAACCCGCATCTTCCAACAGGCGGCCCAAATCCTCCGGCGGCGGACAATTGTCGAAATCTTGGAAGTGTTCGATGAGATAGGCGATGACTTCTGTCATGCTGGTTCCTTAATGAATGAATCAATTATGCTTTTATGCGCTGATAGCGTCCGCCCGGCAAGGCGGCGACGATGCCGTCGAGTTCGTATTCCAGCAGTCGTGCGTAAACGTCTGCCGCCGCCCATGCGGTTTGCTGCGCCAATATATCGGGATGCACGGGGTCGTAACCCATGGCGTCCAGCAGCCCGTCTTCCGCTATCGGCGCGGCAACCGTATTGGCTTGCGCCGGCTGTTTTCGGACATGAAGGTCGTCTGAAAATGGTAAAACAGGTTCAGACGACGTCTCTCTGACGGCAGTGCGTTTTTCCGTTTTTTTGTTTTTCTTATTTATAGAATATGATGGAACTGCCGCATTTTGCAATAGCCCCGGACATTCGTGAAGGATGTCGTCCAAACATTCCACCAATTTCGCGCCGTCTTTAATCAGCTTGTGACAGCCTTTGCTGTGCGGATTGTCTATCGAACCGGGTACCGCCATCACCTCCCGCCCCATCTCCGCCGCCAGCTTGGCGGTAATCAGCGAACCGGATTCCAACGCGGCCTCGACCACCAGCGTAACCTGTGACAACGCGGCAATCAGGCGGTTGCGGCGCGGGAAGTTGCCCGCAAACGGGCGCGTATCCAGAGGAAACTCGCTGACAATCAATCCTTTTTCGGCGATTTCATAGGCAAGGTTTTTATTGGACGGCGGGTAAATGCGGTCTATGCCCGTCCCCCATACGGCGATGGTGCCGCCGCCCGCCTGCAACGCGCCTTGATGGGCGGCGGTGTCGATACCCGAAGCCATACCCGACACGACGGGAATATCCTGTTCACTCAACGCCCTGCCGAAATCTTTGGCAATCCGCATTGCCTGCGGCGTGGCATGACGGCTGCCGACAATGGCGGCGGAAGGTTTGTGCAGCAGTTGCACGTTACCGCGCAAGAACAAAACCGGCGGCGCGGTAATGCCCTGCGTCAACATTTCGGGAAAATCATCATCTTGCAGCAGCAACAAACGGCAGCCGTCCTGCTTTTCCCATTGCAGCGCCGCTTCCGCAGCCTTTTGCGCCAACGCCCGTTTTTCGCCGTTGCGCCAAGATTCGGCTGCCTGCTTGTGGCACACTATCGCGGCGATTTGCTCCACAGGAGCATCCAGCGCGGCTTTCGCGCTGCCGAAACGTTGCAGCAGGAGCAAGAAGCCCTCCGCGCCGACATAAGGCGTAAACGCCAGTTGCAGCCAGGCAAGGCGGTCGTTTTCCGTCATCAATTGTGTCCCCTTGTTGTTTTCAGACGACCTTTGTTCGGGAGGTCGTCTGAAAACGGATAAATGTCAGTATTTAACGATAAAGCCGGCGAACTTTAAACCGATACGGCGTTCCCGCACCTGCTTCCGGTTTCGTACCTGTTCACCGTCATGCGGATGCTGCCAAACAGCCGGCAGCCCGTTAGTAACTTTTGTAATATTTTTATATTCTACACGATACGGCAGGAAAATCTGTCATTTGAATGGTTGTCGCCCATTGTGTCAAAAGTGAGTCGGCTCTACGGCAAAAACGGGCGGCTTGATGGCAAACAAGGTCGTCTGAAAACATACCGCAGCGTGCCGTATGCTTTCAGACGACCTCTTATCCTACTACCGCCCTACTCTTCTGCTTTTTCCGCTGCGCTGCGGCGGGAAACGCTGATGCCTAATTGTTTGAGTTTGCGGTAGAGGTGCGTACGCTCCAGGCCGACTTTTTGGGCGACACGGCTCATGTTTTGCCCTTCTTGGGCGATGTGGTACTCGAAATAGCGGCGCTCCAATTCTTCACGCAGTTCGCGCAAAGGCATGTTGAAGTTGAAACCGCCGACGATTTCGGTGGCGACCGTCGCCCGTTTTTGTCCCAATGCGGCAACGACCGCCTGCTCGTGGACTTCCTGTCCGTCCGCTTCCAGCATCAGGTTTTTCACGACGCTGCGGAGCTGGTCGAAATTGCCCGGCCAGTTGTATTGGCACAGGACGGTCAGCGAGCCGTTGCTGAATTTGACGGGCTGGATTTTTTCGCTGTCCGCCAATTCGGTCATGACTTGGTTGACCAAGAAGGCGATGTCTTCGGATTGGCTGCGCAACGGCGGGATGCTGATGACGTTGCCGGAAAGCAGTTCGGACAACTTGGCATCGGCAATGGCGTCTGCCGGGCTTTCATCGGCGGCGTGGCTGCCGGCGACGATGACGCGCACATTGTAACGGTCTGCCTTACCGAGGATGAAGCTGATGCCGTTTTGGATGTTTTTGCTGTACTGCGCGGCATCACCGAGATAGAGCGTGCCGCCCGATGCTTTTTGCAGCAGCTCCAATGGCGCATCGGCAATGAGTTCGACGCGGCTGAGTCCGACCCAAGGCGTGCCGCTTTTGTGGAAATAACGGGCAACGATTTCAAACGGCGAACCGGTTTCGCCGCTGAGCAGCACGGGTCCGCTTTTTTTCACGGCAGGCTCAAGTTGTTGCTTGAATTCTTGAATGGCGGGGCTGTTGCCGAGTTTGTCGAAGGACAAGCCCGCCGCCATCTGCATTTCGCCGTGTTTGAGGGCGCGGTCGACGGTAGAGAGCAGCTTTTGCAGGGCAATCGGTTTTTCCAGAAAATCGAGCGCTCCGATTTTGGTGGCTTCGACGGCGGTGTCGATGCTGGCGTGTCCGCTCATCATCACCACGGGCATGTTGAGCTGTCCGTTTTTCGCCCACTCTTTGAGCAGGGTAATCCCGTCGCAGTCGGGCATCCATATGTCCAACAACACCATGGCGGGACGGGTCTGGTGGCGCAGTTGGCGCGCCTCTTCGGCGTTCTCCGCCAAAGCCACGGAATAACCTTCGTCTTGGAGGATTTCCGAGAGCAAGTCGCGGATACCTACTTCGTCATCTACAATTAAAATATCACTGCTACGCATAAGTTTCTACCAATCGGGGTAAGGCTATTTTCACACACGCGCCGCCTTCGTTCTGATTGCTCAGGCTGATGCGGCCGCCGTGCTCTTCGATGATTTTCTTCACAACGGGCAATCCCAGTCCCGTACCTGTCGGCTTGTCGGTAACATACGGCTCGAAGGCATTATGCAGCATTTCCTTGCTGAAACCTTTGCCGTTGTTACAAACGGTCAATAAAACCTGTCCATCGTTATCTTCACCGACGCTGACATTCACTTGCGGAACTTCTGCCTCTTCCGCCGCCTCTGCCGCGTTTTTGAAAATATTGTGCAACACCTGCCGCATGGCGGTGGTATCGGCGGAAATCGGCTGCGGCTTGTCGGACAAGTTCGGAACAAAGCGGCACGCCCCGCCCTCGTACAGCAGCAACACTTCTTCGACCAAACGGTTCAAATCGTGTTTTTCAAAATTCAGCGACGGGGCGCGGGCGTAATTGCGGAAGGCTTCGACCATTTCTTTCAATGCCGCCACCTGCTTGACGATAGTGTCGGTCGAACGACTGAGGATTTGGGCGTGTTGTTCGTCCAATTTATCATGCAATTTCCATGCCAATCTCTCGGCGGAAAGTTGGATAGGCGTGAGCGGATTGCGGATTTCATGCGCCAACCGTTTCGCCACTTCGCCCCAAGCGGCTTCTTTTTGGGCGCGGATGAGGACGGTGATGTCGTCAATCACCATTACCACGCCGTTGTCGTTGTCGTCGGGCAGGATGGTGGCTTTACCCAAGAGAATGCGCGCATCGTCGGGGGCGGCGTATTCGACTTGGACGGGCTTGGCGGCATTGGCGGTTTCTTCAATGGCGGCAAACACTTCGGCAAGCAGGGTCTGCTGCGGCGATTGTCCGCGCCAGTCGTGCCAGTTGCTGCCCCACAGCGGCACCAATTCAATGCCCAAAATCCGTTCGGCTGCTTTGTTGAAGGTTTTCAGACGACCTTCGGCATCCAAAGTAATCACGCCCGTGGTCAAACTTTCCAACACGCATTCGAGATAGTGGCGCGCTGCTTCTTCGCGCAGGCGATTGTTCTCGTCGGCTTCTTTGGCGATGGCAAGCTGTTCGGTCATGTGGTTGAACAACTGGGTCAACCTGCCGAATTCATCGTTGCGGAACACGGGGCGTTTCTGGCTGAAATCGCCCTGCGCCACTGCCCTTGCGCCTTCTGCCAACGACAATACCGGCTCGACGAAGCGGCGGGCGAAATACAGCGCCATCACCAAGGCAAGGAAAATCGCCAACAGCGCGGCAACCAGCAAAGTCGCTAAGAAGAAGGTTTGCAGGCCTTGTTTGGTGTAACTCAATTCGGCGTATTTCGCCCGCGCCGCTTCAATCAGCGTCGCGTCTTGCGCCACATCCTGCGGGATGGGCTGGCGGAAAAACAAGGCGTAATCGCGTCCGTTGTGCGCGCCGATCAGCATCCAGCCTTGCGCGTACAAGACATTTTCTATGTTTTCCAAACTGCGTATTGAGCCGGTCTGCTCCAGCTTCTCCCATCCTTCTTTGTCGAGTTCGGGTTGGTTTAGTTTCAGCGGATTGACACTTTTCTCAGTTTTATGGGTTTTGACGTCGTAGAGCGAAAGCTGGGTAAAGCCGCCCGATTTGGCGGCATTTTTCAGCGCCTTGCCCAAATCGCCGTCCACAGACGCGGTGCTGATCAGGTCGATTTGCACCGGCGTAGCATTACTGACTGCGTTGTCCACTGCCAGATTCAGCGCGGATTTGCTCAAGTTCAGGCTGCGTTCGAGGGCTTCGTGGGTATCGTTTCCGAACCACGAATTAATCGTGCCGTTGATGAACTGCGCGGAAATGCCAAACAGGAACACGCCCGGCAATACAGCCACCAGCGTAAACATCCCCGACAGCCGCCGCGCAATCTGCGAGCCGAACACACCCTTGCTTTTGTCGCGCATGAGGAGCAGGACGTAGCGCGTCAAAACCGATGCCAACACCAGCATCAGCAGCGCACACAGGGCGATAATCCACCAGAAATATTCCGCCAGCGGGCTGGTGCTGCCCGTTGCAATGGTCAGTCCGTAGAGCAGTCCCACCGCCGCCAACACGGCAATCAGGAGAAAGCGGCGCATGGTTTACTCCTGAGAGATGGTCAGCGACTTCCAGCCGGAATCCAAGTGCCAGTTTTTAGAAGTCAATGCGTTGATTTGGAAGGGTTTAGGCAGCTTCGCCGTCGAGAGCAGCAGGCGGATTTCGGCTTGTGTGTCTTTCGCTGCGACGCCGCTTAACGCGCCTTTGGACAGCACTTTCCAGTTGGCGACCGCCCCTACGCCGCGCAAGGCGGTATCGAGCGTGTCGTATTCGGTGGAAAACGTGCCGACGGTTATGCGGTAGCGGTTGGTCAGCGGATGGAAGGAAAGTTTGTAGTGGATGGTATTGTCGCTGTTGAGCAGCTGGTCAAACTTGAAACGGTAAGACGGCATGGAAGGCGCAGAAAGCTGCCAGCTCAAAGTGAAATTCAACGGCACGCCCTGCCGGAGCGCCTGTTTGAGCTGGTCGGGCAAATCGGTGCGGAAACGGCTGCTGACGGAAAGCTGCCCGGTTTCGGTCAGTTTCGCCTCGGAGCGGGTCACGCTAATGCCCTCCGCCGCCGCATTCAGCGACAGGGCGAGCAACAGCGTTCCAAACAGCCGTTTACTGCTTTTTGATAAGCGCGTAATAAAAGCCATCTTGATGTTTGTTCGGTAAAAGCACACGCGATTCGATCAGCTCGGCATCGGCGTGGCGGTTGAGGAATTTTTGCAACTGAACGTCGTTTTCTTCGACGAACACCGAGCAGGTGGCAAGCAGCATTCTGCCGTTTTTCGTCAGGGTTTGCCAAAGCGCGTCCAGCAATGCCTCCTGCTGACGGGCGGTTTTGGCGGCATCGGTCGGACGGCGCAGCCATTTCACGTCGGGATTGCGCCGCGCCACACCCGAGGCGGTACACGGCACGTCGGCAAGGATGGCGTCGAAAGGCTTTCCATCATACCACGCCGCCAAGTCCTGCGCATCGGCGCAAGCCAGAGCGGTCGTCTGAAACCCCAAGCGGTCGAGATTGTCCTTCACCCTTTTCAGACGACCTTCATCTATATCCAAAGCGGTAACATGACAATCCGCCAGTTCCAACATATGCCCCGTCTTCCCGCCCGGCGCGGCGCACGCGTCCAAAATCCGTTCGCCGTCTTTAGGGTTTAACAGATACGCCGCCTGCTGCGCCCCGAAATCCTGCACCGACACCAGCCCTTCGGCAAAACCGGGCAGGCGGCTGACGGGAACCGCCTCGTCCAACGTTACCGCATATTCGTCCAACGCCTTAGCCACAATCCCTTCCGCCGCCAGCTTTTCCAAATACGATTCGGCATTGCCGTGGCGTCGGTTGACCCGCAGCGTCATCGGCGGATGCGATTGCAGCGCGGTGGTGATGTTGTGCCAGTGTTTCGGATAATGGTTTTTCAGGTATGCCACCCACCACAGCGGCAGGTTGTGTTTCGCCACATCGTCTTTTTTGCACGAAGCCTCCAGCTTCTGCCGTTCGCGCAAAAAACGCCGCAAAATCGCGTTGGCAAACGAACGGTACTGCCCGCGCCCGATTTTCGCGATACTCTCGACCGCCTCATTGACCACGGCATGAGGCGCGTTGCGCGTGTAATGCAGTTGGTACATCGCCGCCAAAAGCAGGCTTTCGAGCTGCGGATTGTCAATCGGCTTTTTCAGCATCTGCGCGAGCATATATTTCAAGCTGCCCAAATAACGCTGGCAGCCGTAGGCAATATCCTGCAGCGCGCCGTTTTCCTGCGCCGTCAGCTCGGGATGCGCCGCGCGGATTTGCGCCAACACATCCTGAAGGTTACGCCCTTCGGCGACCGCCGCAATGCTGTCGGCGGCGAGTTTTTGGGCGAGGGACATACTCATAAATTCAATTCCTTAAATACCTGCTGTGGTTCGATTTGTTCGTTAAAAATGTAAACGCCGCACAAGCGGTTCGGGCGGTGTTCGGGGCAAGATTCAAATTGTGTTAATCCGATTGCCCGCTCATGACAATATCCATATAGTCCGTTCTTTTCAACACACATAAGGATTCATCATGACTTTGCGCGCCCTTTCACTGCTTGCCGTTTCCGCCGCACTCGTTTCCGGCAGCCTGACCGCCGCGGCGGCACCGCACAAACATTCCCGCGCCATCTCCCAAGCGCAAGCCGTCAAAATCGCCAAGAAACGCGTCGGCGGCGGCCGCGTTACCGACATCGACCACAGCGACGGACGCTGGGAAATCGAAATCCGCAGAGGCTGCACCGAATACGATGTGGACGTTTCCTCACAAAGCGGCCGCGTCATCAGAGTCGATACCGACAACCACTGCGACGATTAATCGATTCTTGATTAATGGATTCTTATAGGAAGCCGGACTGTCTGTCCGGCTTTTCTGTTTTCAGACGACCCCAAGCTTGCCTAAGGTCGTCTGAAAAACATTTAATCTGCCGTTTTGCCTGATTCGGGAATTTCAGACGACCACCCCGTCACGTTCCAACAATGCCCGATAGCGTTCGGCGTCCTGCGGCGAATAGCAACAGAAAACGATTTTTTCGACAGACGGACACTGCGGCGAAGTTTTTTTCAAAATCGCCAAAGCGGTTTCGGCAGCCAAGTCGGCGGGGAAACGGTACACGCCCGTGCTGATACAGGGGAAGGCGATGCTGCGGATGCCGTATTCTTGCGCCAACAGCAGGGAATTTTGATACGCCTCCGCCAGCTTGACCGCTTCGCTGCGGTGTCCGCCGAACCAAACCGGCCCGACGGTGTGAATCACAAATTTCGCCGGCAGCCGGTAGCCTTGGGTAATTTTCGCTTCGCCCGTGCGGCAGCCGTTCAACTTTCTGCACGCTTCCAACAATTCCCGTCCCGCCGCGCGGTGAATCGCGCCGTCCACGCCTCCGCCGCCCAACAACGAGGCATTGGCGGCGTTCACGATGGCATCGACTTCAAGTTTCGTAATATCGCCTTCGACTACTTCAAACACTGCCATGATCTGCTCCTAAACGTGGGGAATCTTGTCGTCAGTTCAACAAAACCAAACGTTTCCCTGCCGATATTTTCAGACGACCTCTGAATCATCAGAAGAAAGGTCGTCTGAAAATTGATAACCGGCCCGCTGTTTTTTTGATACTGCTCCTACCGCCAACCGTCATTCCCGCGCAGGCGGGAATCCATCTTTGAACTTCAACAGCGTTTTTCGAGCGCCCGTTTCTTGGCATTTTCAATGGATTCCCGCCATAGCTCATCCTCGCGTAGGCGGGGAAGGCATGGCAGCTAAGAAATGGGGGATGGGCTTGCTCTAAATTAGTTGACGAAACAGCTTCTACAAAACCGTCCCAACCTCAATCTTATGTCCTGCCGCAAACGCCGCAATCGGCATCCGTTTGCTGCCGGAAGGCTGCAATTCGGTAATCTTCAACGCATTCTCGCCGCAGGCAACAACCAAGCCGTCAGCTGAGCAAGACAACACTTCGCCCGCCCTACCTTGTTGCGCGACTACTTCAGCCCGCCAGATTTTCATCGGCTTGCCCTGATACTCGACCCACGCAGCGGGAACGGGGTTGAAGGCGCGGATTTTGCGTTCAATCACTGCCGCGCTTTCGTTCCAATCGACACGCGCTTCTTCTTTGCTTAATTTTTGTGCATAAGTCACACCTTCTTCGGGCTGTTTGACGCTTTTCAGACGACCCTCCGCCTTTAATTGTTGCAAATCAGCAACAATCGCTTCCGCACCGAGATTCATCAGCGCGTCGTGTACTTCGTTGGCGGTATCAGTCGGTTGAATGGCGTAACAGTGTTCGCTGACCACATCGCCGGTGTCCAAACCGATGTCCATCTGCATGATGCACACGCCCGTCTCGGCATCGCCCGCTTCAATCGCGCGCTGAATCGGCGCCGCACCACGCCAACGGGGCAGCAGCGAGGCATGGATGTTGAGACAGCCGTGTTTCGGCGTATCCAACACGTCTTGCGGCAGAATCAGTCCGTAGGCGGCAACGACCATCACGTCGGCATCGACTTCTTTGAGCATTTGCAGGGATTCGACGTTGTTGCGCAGTTTTTCAGGCTGAGCCACGCGCAAACCCAATTCCAACGCGGCCTGCTTCACGGGAGACGGGGCAAGCTGCATCCCGCGCCCTTTGGGGCGGTCGGGCTGGGTCAACACCAGCGGGATTTCAAAACCGGCGGCGGCAATGGCTTTTAAGGCGGCAGCGGCAAAATCGGGCGTACCGGCAAAGATGACTTTCATGGGGAAACTCCTTGGAAATGGGTTTCAGACGACCTATATAGCGCAACGGCAAACATTGCGACAGGTCGTCTGAAAGTTTGAAAAACAACGGCTTGCTGCCGCTTCCCTCTTTCAGACGACCTGTTCGACCGTATCATTCGGCTTTTAGATGGTGTGTTTCTGACGTTTTTTCAGTTTGGTCTTAATCCGACCCTGCTTGAGCTGCGACAGGCGTTCGACAAAAACGATGCCCATCAGGTGATCCAACTCGTGCTGCACGCAAATCGCCAACAGCCCGTCCGCCTCCAGCGTGAATTTCTCGCCTTTTTCGTTCAAAGCCTCGACCTTGACGCGTTCGGCGCGGGTAACGGTGTCGTAAATGCCCGGCACGGACAGGCAGCCTTCTTCGTAAGTGGTTTCGCCGTCTTTTTCAATAATGACGGGGTTGATGAACACGAGCGGCTCGCTGCGGTCTTCGGTCAAATCCATCACAACGACGCGTTCGTGCACATCGACCTGCGTCGCCGCCAGCCCGATGCCGCGCGCTTCGTACATGGTTTCAAACATATCGGCAACCAGCTTTTGGATGCGCTCATCGACTTGCTCGACAGGCTTCGCCACGGTGTGCAGACGCTCGTCGGGATATTGCAGGATATTCAGTAAAGCCATAATTTTCTCTTCGTTTTTCAATACTTGGGACGCGCATTCAAACGCGTCCGGAAGCAGATTGTGTGTGTTTTCATACAAATTTTGCGCCTGTCTTCACAATTCCCGTGATGACACTAACATTCAATGATAAAATATGCGTCAATGAATTTCTGTTCAATGCGCACGAAACGCCTATTGACGTTTTTTAAAGGGGGACGGCGGTTTTTTGCAAACTCCCGGCCATTTCATTTTCTCCGTTTATTTAAAGACAAACCGAATCAATTTCAAGGGGAACGGTTATGCAACAACGTATTATAACCCTGCTTTGTGTCGCGGGCATGGCAATTTCCGCCCACGCTCAAGCAGCTTCATTAAAAGTGCGCCCCGATGCGCCGCAACGCTACGTCGTGAAAAACGGCGACACACTCTGGGGCATCTCCGGCAAATATCTGTACAGCCCGTGGCAGTGGAACCGCCTTTGGGGCGCAAACCGCGGCGAAATCCGCAATCCGCATCTGATTTATCCGGGGCAGGTGTTGGTTTTGCGCTACGTCAACGGCCGCCCGCAACTGGGCTTCGAAAACGGCTCCGCAGGCAATGACGGCATTCCGGTCATCAAACTCAGCCCGCGCGTCCGCGAAACCTCTTCAGGCTACGGCATCCAAACCGTCAACGTGAACTTCTACCGCATGTTCATGCAACATCCGCAGTTCATCGACCAAATGAAGACCCAAGACGCACCGCGCCTGATCGACGGTCCTGACAACCGCATCATGTACAGCAAAGGCGAACGCGTGTACGCCTACGGCGTTACCGAACCCGGCCGCTATCTGGTTTACCGCGCCGTCAAAGACCTGACCGATCCCGATACCCGCAAATACCTCGGACAAGAAGTCGTCTTCAGCGGCATCGTCAGCACCCTGCCCTACACCAACAGCGCGCTGGACTCCGCTTCCGACGAAGACCGCAAATACCTGAAAGACGGCGAATACTACACCCGCCTGCACCCGCTGGCGAAAGTGCCAACCCAAACCGCGCAGCCTATGATTGTGGAAGAAGCCGTTTCCGAAATCCGCAAAGGCGACTTCCTGCTGAAAATGGACGGCGAAACCGAGCCTTTTCAAATCATGCCGCACGCGCCGACGCAACACATCGACGGTAAAGTCATCTCCATCCTCGACGGCGTACACGAAGCCGGACAATTCCAAACCGTTACCCTGAACAAAGGTTCCGCCGACGGCTTGGACAAAGGCACGGTCTTGAGCATTTACAAACGCGACCGCCAAGTGAAAGTCGATTTGGAAGAAGGCAAAAAAGGCCGTAAGAACATCGTTAAATATGTTTCCATCCCTGCCGAAGAAACCGCATTGGCCATGGTATACCGCACCGGCGAACATCTCTCGTCCGCCATCATTTTGGAAAACCTGACCAGCATCAACATCGGCGACACCGTATCCGAACCCGGCCGCGACTTGGACAACATGTCTGACGACAAACCGCACGTCCGCAACGAGCCGCAAGATTCCCACGATACGGAACACAACCAATACAATATCCACAGCAACATCAATAAATATTGATTGATTGCCGACAACAAAACGTCGTCTGAAAATTTCAGACGACGTTTTTTATATGGGTCATAAAGGTCGTCTGAAAACGACGCCTTTTATGATGAAACACTGAACATCGACGGAAACCGCGTTTCGTTATCACAAGAGCAAAATCCAATGATGCACCTTCAACAAGCTAACTCAATACAGCATTACGCTGTACAAGTCTGAAACAAACATTTTTCAAACATAGAAGTTCCAGCCAAACCTTTAATTTTTCCAAATATAGTGGATTAAAATTGCAATGATACGGCGTTGCCAACGCCCTTATGTACTACCCGTACACGGCGGGCGTTGTCGCCTTGTCTCATTTTTATTTTAATTCACTATACAGTCCATCAAATTTGCCTCTCAGCAATGTTTCGCCCCACACCAAACACCAAGCCAATCAGCTTTCTACCCCCTGACGAACCGCCGCATGATTACCCATCTGATTTAAAGCAAATCCACACAACCAAAACCTACGGATATAAAAAGGTCGTCTGAAACCTTTTCATATTTCAGACGACCTCGATATCAGAATCTAAGCAATTAATCGTCGCTGGTGAATGCCAACAAGATGCGCAACAAGCTGCTGAAAATATTGTAAATCGAGATGAAAATGGTCAGGGCCGCGCTGATATGGCTGTCTTCGCCACCGTCAATCACGGTACGCACCTGCCACATAATAACCAGCGAACTGAACACAACAAACGCGCCGGAAATCGCCAGGCTCAGAGCCGGAATTTGCAGAATGAAGTTAGCAACCACTGCAATCATCAGAACCACACCGCCGATTGCCAAGAAGCGTCCGAGCGAGTTCATGTTCATCGTTGTGCGGCGCGCCATTGCTGCCATCGTAAAGAATACGCCGGCGGTCATGGCTGCGGCAACACCTACGATTTGAGTACCATTACGGATAGCAAGCGCATATTGCAGCAACGGGCTGATCAACACACCCATACCGAAGGTGAAAATCATCAACAAGACAACGCCCGTATTGCTGTAACGGTTTTTCTCGATAAGGAAAATCATACCGTAGAAGAATGCCAATACAGCTACAAAACCCATCCAGCGTGCGCCGAACATAGCGTACAGGTTTAGGTTCAAAGCGCTGCTGGCAAATGCGCCGGCAATAGCGGGAATGAAAGACAAACCCAGCAGGCGGTAAGTTTTTTGCAAGACAATGTTTTGGGAAACTTGTCCTGCAAGAGGATAGTCGTAAACGTCGTTTCGCATGGCGTTTGCTCCTGAAAAAATGTGTGAAAACAAAAAGAGTACTGATTCTATCAGCAAATTATTGGCTTGGGCATAAAAATATGCCTACGTCGCCGTTTGGGGATAAGTGGTAGCGTTCAAAGCATTTTAAAGTGCCGCAATCATAAATTTACATAAAAGACTGCTTCTGAAACCGATGCCGAATCTTTGCCGGCCCCTTTTACCGTGTGATTTGATTTTCACCACTTCAAAACCGGATAAAACCAACTTCTGCAAGATAATGGATTTTGGAATTTAATGATTTGCCATAGTAAATTTGAACAGAGCCGGTTTCAGGCTGTGTAAACAACATAAGAAATAAAATAACTTCATTGATTATTTATCAACTTTCTATTTATTGTCTGTCGAACCGTTGAATGATAGGATTGCGGCGGTAAGTGTAGTGCAATCGCTCAAAATTTCATAAACGGCTGATTTCAGACGACATCAATGATGCGCAGAAAGCTGCTGTCTTCGATTTTAGCGATTCGTTATGTTTCACTTCATATCAATGATTACATAAGGAAATACAGTATGAACCGTCGTCAATTCTTGGGTGGTACAGCCGTTTCTTTGGCAGCCGCCGCCTCATTCGCCCACGCCCACGGACATCATGACCATAAAGGCCATTCCCACGCTGCCCCTGCTGCTGCATCCAAAGCCTATGAAGCAGCCAGAAAAGCGGCTGCCCACTGTGTTGAAGCAGGTCAAATCTGTTTGGCACACTGCATCCGACTGCTGAGCCAAGGCGATACTTCCATGAAAGATTGCGCAACAGGTGTCAACCAAATGCTGGCATTGTGCGGCGCGCTGCAAAACCTTGCCGCCCAAAACTCTCCGCTGACTCCATCTTTGGCAAAAGTCTGCATTGAAGCGTGCAAACAATGTTCCGCAGCGTGCAAACAACACGCAGGCCACCACGCAGAATGCAAACAATGCTATGAGTCTTGCCTTGCCTGCATCAAAGAGTGCGAAAAAATCGCTGCTTAATTGACGCGGCCAATAACCGGTCTGCCTGTGAAACAAACTTTGTTTTGCAGGCAGACCGGTTTGTTTAAATGGGATGGCTTTCACAAATTTATTTGAAATGTAAGTTTTGTTTGTAGAATGTTGTGTCTTTGCCTACAAAATTTTGCCATAAATTTAAAACTTCACGCGCCGGCGAAAAACGGTATGTTTAGGATTATTAAGTTCTGTAACGCGCCCCGTTCTGAAATGAAGACAACAGGTTGCAAGACTTCAATCTTAACCATTCCAATGGTCTTAAAATTTCTGCCAAACACATGATTTTCACGCTTCTTAACAGACGTTTTCTTGATAAGGTCGTCTGAAAATTGCCCGACACCTTGATAAGCTTTACAATGCAAGTAATTAAAATACATCCCGCCTTATCTTCCCCTTCATGAGTTCCGTACCCTTCATCGAAATGAAAGACGTTGCCTTCGCGTATGGCGACCGTCCGATTCTGAACAATATCAATTTCAGCATTCCCCAAGGAAACTTCGCCGCCGTGATGGGCGGTTCGGGCAGCGGCAAAACCACGCTGATGCGGCTGATTACGGGTCAGATTCATCCGCAGTCGGGTAAGGTTTTGATTGAAGGACGTGATTTGGCGGGCTTTTCGGCTGACGAATTGTATGAACACCGCCGCCGTATGGGCGTATTGTTCCAACACGGCGCGCTGTTTACCGATTTGTCGGTGTTCGACAATATCGCTTTTCCGATGCGCGAACTGACGCGCCTGCCGGAAGCGGTTATCCGCGATTTGGTTTTGTTGAAATTGAACGCGGTCGGTCTGCGCGGCGTGGAAAACCTGATGCCGTCCGAACTCTCTGGCGGGATGTCGCGCCGCGTCGCGCTTGCCCGCACGATTGCGCTCGACCCTGAAATCATGTTGTACGACGAGCCGTTTACCGGTCTTGATCCGATTTCCTTGGGCGTGATTGCCCACTTGATCAGCCGCGTCAACAAGGCTTTGCGTTCGACCAGCATTATGGTGACGCACGACATTGAAAAATCTTTGGAAATCGTCGACCAAGTGATTTTCTTGGCACACGGCGAAATTATGTTCTCCGGCTCGCCGCGGGAAATGCGCGAACTGGATTCGCCTTGGGTACGCCAGTTTGTCGGCGGCTTGGCAGACGGCCCCGTCGCATACCGCTATCCGGCGCAAACGTCGTTGCAGCAAGATTTGCTTGGATAGTTTTCAGACGACCTCGGTTTGCAGACGTCGTCTGAAACGTTTGAACCGTTGTTGCCTGAAGCCGAAATCATTTTTCAGACGACCCATCACCATCATCCTACAAGGTCGTCTGAAACCCGTTAATCCGTAATGGAAACCTATGAATTTTATCCGTTCCGTCGGGGCGAAAACCCTCGGCTTTATTCAATCTCTCGGCAGTATTACGCTGTTTCTGCTGAACATTCTGGCGAAATCCGGTACGGCTTTCGTCCGTCCGCGCCTGAGCGTGCGCCAAGTGTATTTTGCCGGCGTGCTGTCGGTGTTGATTGTTGCCGTTTCAGGGCTGTTTGTCGGCATGGTTTTGGGTTTGCAGGGCTATACGCAGTTGTCGAAATTCAAATCCGCCGATATTTTGGGCTATATGGTCGCGGCTTCGCTGTTGCGCGAACTAGGTCCGGTGTTGGCGGCGATTCTGTTTGCCAGCAGCGCGGGCGGTGCGATGACCAGCGAAATCGGTTTGATGAAAACGACCGAACAGCTCGAAGCGATGAACGTGATGGCGGTCAATCCTGTCGCCCGCGTGGTTGCGCCGCGCTTTTGGGCGGGCGTGTTTTCCATGCCGCTTTTGGCTTCGATTTTCAACGTGGCGGGGATTTACGGCGCGTATTTGGTCGGCGTAACCTGGCTGGGCTTGGACAGCGGCATTTTCTGGTCGCAAATGCAGAACAACATCACGATCCATTACGATGTAATCAACGGTCTGATCAAATCCGCTGCGTTCGGCGTGGCGGTAACGCTGATTGCCGTACATCAGGGCTTCCACTGCGTCCCGACCTCGGAAGGCATTTTGCGCGCCAGCACGCGTACGGTGGTTTCGTCCGCCCTGACGATTTTGGCGATTGACTTTGTGTTGACCGCATTGATGTTTACGGAATGACAGGTCGTCTGAAAACGAAACAAAGAACATTGGATATTCAAGGAACTTTAATGAAAAAGAATGTATTGGAATTTTGGGTCGGACTGTTTGTCCTGCTCGGTGTGGCAGCGGTCGGTTTTCTCGCTTTCCGCGTTGCGGGCGGCGCGGCGTTCGGCAATTCCGGCAAGACTTATACCGTATATGCCGATTTCAGCGACATCGGCGGCCTGAAGGCAAACGCGCCGATTAAATCTGCGGGCGTATTGGTCGGACGCGTCGGCTCCATCGAGCTTGACCCGAAATCCTATCAAGCGAAAGTCCGTCTCGATTTGGACAGCAAATATCAGTTCAGCAGCGACGTTTCCGCGCAAATCCTGACCTCCGGCCTGTTGGGCGAACAATATATCGGACTGCAACAAGGCGGCGACACCGATAATCTTGCCGCAGGCGATACCATTTCCGTTACCAGCTCTGCCATGGTTCTGGAAAACCTGATCGGTAAATTCATGACCAGCTTCGCCGAGAAAAACGCGGCGGGCGGCGACGATGCGGCAAAAGCCACCGAATAAACGTACACCATCATATTCATACTTTTAGGACACTTAATCATGAAAAAAACCTCTTTCATCAGCGCACTGAGCATCGGCATCTTGAGCATCAGCATGGCGGTTGCCGCCCCTGCCGACGCAGTGAACCAAATCCGTCAAAACGCCACTCAAGTATTGAGCATCTTAAAAAACGGCGATGCCAACACCGCCCGCCAAAAAGCCGAAGCCTATGCGATTCCCTATTTCGATTTCCAACGCATGACCGCGCTGGCAGTCGGCAACCCTTGGCGTACCGCGTCTGACACGCAAAAACAAGCATTGACCAAAGAATTTCAAACCCTGCTGATCCGCACCTATTCCGGCACCATGTTGAAATTCAAAAACGCCAACGTCAACGTCAAAGACAACCCCGTTGTCAATAAAGGCGGCAAAGAAATCATCGTCCGCGCCGAAGTCAGCGTACCCGGTCAAAAACCCGTCAACATGGACTTCACCACCTACCAAAGCGGCAACAAATACCGTGCCTACAACGTCGCCATCGAAGGCGCGAGCTTGGTAACCGTGTACCGCAACCAATTCGGCGAAACCATCAAAGCCAAAGGCGTAGACGGACTGATTGCCGAGCTGAAAGCCAAAAACGGCAGCAAATAATGCAAAGACAAGCCATGCCGTCCGCTTTCAGACGACATGGCTTTCGCACACAATAACCTTCAGGTTTTATCATCCAAGATTAAGTTGACAAGACAGCCATGCAAATCGAACTTCGCGACGGCACGCTGCACATCAGCGGCGACATCACCGTCAAAACCTTGACCGCCGACGCCTTTACCCGCTTCAGGCAGCAATGTCGTCTGAAAGACACCCGCGCGGTTGATTTGAGCGGCGTCAGACGCGCCGATTCCGCCTGCGTGTCCCTGCTGCTTGACGCACTGCGCCGCCCGGACGGGAAAATCACCCTGCAAGGCATACCCGAATCCGTGCGCACCCTGTCCGAGCTTTACGAAATCAAAGACTGGTTAAACCCATGAAAAAAACCACCGCTTCACTCCTATTCCTCATCGGCATGGTCTCAACCCCCGCATTTGCCGAAACCAATCCCGCCGACCCCTACGAAGGCTACAACCGCGCCGTATTCAAATTCAACGACAAGGCCGACCAATACGTCCTCGCCCCCGTCGCACGCGGCTACCGCAAAATAACGCCCAAGCCCGTCCGCACCGGCGTGAGCAACTTCTTCAACAACCTGCGCGATGTCGTCAGCTTCGGCAGCAATGTTCTGCGCCTTGACGTCAAACGCGCCAGCGAAGACCTCGTCCGCGTCGGCATCAACACCACCTTCGGCCTTGGCGGTTTAATCGACGTAGCCGGTGCAGGCGGCGTACCCAGCAATAAAAACACCCTCGGCGACACCTTCGCCTCATGGGGCTGGAAAAACAGCAACTACTTCGTTGTCCCCCTGTTCGGCCCATCTACCGTACGCGATACCATTGGCAACGCCGTTACCACCGTCTACCCAGTTAAAAACGCCGTCTTCCACACCAGAGCAGGACGCTGGGGCACAATCGGCCTGCAGGCCATCAACACCCGTAAAGAACTGCTCGACCTGACCGACAGCCTCGAAGGCGCAGCCATCGACAAATACAGCTACACCCGCGACCTCTACATGAAAGTGCGCAGCCGCCAAACCGGCGGGACATTACCGCAAGGCGAGGATGACAATATCGACATCGACGAATTGGTGGACAGCGACCTGCCTGCCGAAGCCGGGGCAGATGCCTCCAATACCTCTGCCGGCGAAACTGCCGACCTTTATTTATACACCCCTATCCAAACCGGTAACACCAGCCGATGATGCGGCAAACGATTAATCCGGTTTCCATGCAAAAGGTCGTCTGAAAAGTGAACTGGCCCCCA
>NZ_KV800872.1:0-24656 GCF_001810355.1 Neisseria sp. HMSC074B07
CGGCGGTCAAATCGCCGTAGCCGTCGTAGTCGTAACGCACCAGTTCCTTGCCGTTGAAGGTAACGGAGGTGAGGCGGTTGACGTAGAAACGCTCGTCTTCGGAAACGAAGACGTCCCGTTCTCCGGCCGGGTCGAAGTCGGGATCGTTGTCATTCAGACGGATGGAGGAAAATACGGGTTGGAAGTGTCGGCCGCTGCCGTCGTAAATGCTGTGCGGCAGCCCGTTGTCGTCGTAGCAGAGGCGGATATGACGGCCGTTGCGGTCGAGCTGGGCGACCAGTTGGTAAATGCCGCAACCGGAATCGACTTCGGCAAACAGCAGCCGTGCGCCGCCGTCGGGGGAGGCGATTTGGTAGAGGTCGTCTGAAATCTGTGAAAAGAAGATTTGTTCGTAAGGATCGAAATAGGCGTCATCCAATCCGTAGGGATCTTCTTCGGCGGAAGCAGGTCTTGGTGCGGCCTCTTCTTCATATAAATCGTCCTCATCGTCGTCGGCTGCGGAATAAGGCTCGTCCGCTTCGTCGCTGATATCCGGCAACGAAATTTCCCTGCCCTGCTCATCAATATAAAGGAAACCGTCGGCTGTTCGGACAAGACGCATGGAGAACGGCAGCGACCAACCTTGTCCCAGCCAGCCGTTGCCTATTTGGTCGGAATAGTAGCTGCGCTGCCAAACAAGGGGAAGCGGGGAATCAAAGGCAAAGTCGGTCTCGGTATCGTCAAATAGGACTTTGATACCGAGCACTGCATTTACGGGGTTACCGATAGCAGCAGCTACCTTACAAGGAATACAGTGGCCATGACCCGAGGTAACTACCCCGCCATCGAAGCCCATGCCCATGCCGCCGCTAAAACCACTGACCATTTTACGGGAAGGCGGCTTGGGGCCCGGCTGACCGGGTATCATGGACGCAAGGGAAACCAGTTCGGATATAGCATCAACTGCATCGGCTGCAGCAGAATCAGGCGCAACTATGGAAAGGGCAGTGGAAGCAACATCGGCAACCATCTCTATCACATCCACTGGTCCGGCTGCATTGGTCAGCGGCTCAGGTGGATTGGCAGAGCCTTGAGACACCATGGCTGGTGCTTCAGGTTTGGGGATGAGAATACCGAAAGTATTACCGAAAGAGGCCATGGGTTTACTCCCTCCGTCGAGATTCTATTGATATTGAAATGGAAAACCTAAGTTGCTTACAGATTTACAAGTTTGGATCAAAATCGCTTTTGAATATATAGTGGATTAAATTTAAATCAGGACAAGGCCGGCGAAGCCGCAGACAGTACAGATAGTACGGAACCGATTCACTTTGGTGCTTCAGCACCTTAGAGGAATCGTTCTCTTTGAACTAAGGCGAGGTAACGCCGTCGGTTTAAAGTTAAGCCACTATATTTTGAAAATAGCATGACACAACGCGAAGATTATAACAAACAACAAACTGCAAATAAATTGTAAAGTAAGACACTAAAATAATAAAAAATGTTCCACAAATACTTCTTTATCATACAAATATTACTTTAGTTATTCTTTTAATAAGGAAAAAAATATATTAATACATAAACCAAAATTATGGTAAAGTATATATACAGTGGCTATGGCAGATATAACTCATAGCCAAAGCATAATCGATACCTTAAGTAACTTTATCATCCGTTAATTTTACATTATGTGATTGTTATTTATGCAGCAAAGCGAAATCTACTTTTTCGGAAAACTAAATCAGTCTCGTGATTTTATTGTTTCTGAAAATCTCCAATCTAATGATAAAAACTTTTGGGATGGATGGTTTGATCGTTGCAACAACCAAGACAAACTCATTCCGTTTACCCGAAAGGCGCTTTCTGTATCGCGGATTTGGCTGTTTTGCATTAAACCGCCTGATAGCATTACCTATATTGGGCTAACGGCACTCAGTTCAGACCAAACAGGTCGGCAATATCCTTTTTTACTGTTCCAAAAACCTTATTCCCTTCCAGAACAGTTAAAATCCATTAATTTTTTCTCTCAAAACATAGATTTTTTTAACCAAACATTAATAAATGGTAAATGTATTATAACAAATTGTTTAGGTACACTTTATAAGTCTGACCATCCGTTACCCGAGCCTTTCCTTAATTT
This sequence comes from Neisseria sp. HMSC074B07, assembly GCF_001810355.1. Taxonomy (NCBI): domain Bacteria; kingdom Pseudomonadati; phylum Pseudomonadota; class Betaproteobacteria; order Neisseriales; family Neisseriaceae; genus Neisseria; species Neisseria sp. HMSC074B07. The sequence continues at coordinate 2,120 of NZ_KV800872.1, forward strand.
TTTATCTAAATCAGATAACATTGGCAGCTTTTGGCTGGACTGCGAAAGCGGTTACCATATAGAAAGAGACGGGGAGCCCACCTGCTCCCTGTTCAATAAAATATTTGGATTATAAATAGATGAATACATTTCCCTTATGGGCAGAACCTATTTCCGCCGATACCCCTGAAGGGGTAAACATTGAATACGACAGCCGCTTTTTAGAGCTTCAAAGCGCTGCCGAAGGGAAACCGGAAAGGCAATATGGCGACACCATCATCCCTGCTGAAGAGCCTGATTGGGCAACAGTAGAGAAGCTGTGCAATCAATTGCTGGCTGAATCGAAAGACCTTCATGTTTTGTCCTATTACACACAGGCGCTCACTGCAAAACATGGCCTGGTTGGCTTTTGCGCCGGTTGTGAAGCCATCAAAACCAATGTGGATTTGTATTGGAAATCCCTATATCCGAAGCTCGAAGATGAAGACGGCGAACCCGACCCGTTTTATCGAATCAATGCACTAAGTGCATTCACTACGCATGACGGCATCGCCAAAGAAGTATTTTCAGCCAAATTATTAGTAAACGGGCTGACCCAACAGCCTATTACCGTTAAAGAAGCAGTTTCTGTCTTGCAAGGCAATGACCCGCAAAGCTATCCGGGCGGCAAAGAACGTTTGATGCTCGATATCAGGGTAAGTGCCGATACCGGCAAACCGGAATTGATTGCCTTAATCCAGGCATTAGACCATCTGAAAGATATTCAAAATACTTTCTCGACCCAGCTGCACGACGAACACTCACTCAATTTTGAAGTGATTCAAAAACCGCTTACCCTGATCCACAAAGCCATCAATTACAACGATGGAAGTACCCCGCAGCTGCAACAGGCTGAACAAACAGAACAACCCGCTGAAACGCCCGTTTCGACCGTTGCTCAAGAGCAATCGACCCTTCAAGAAGCGGATGCATGGCGTCGTCTGAATATCAAAAATCGGGCTGATGTCGATTTGGCTTTGGAAAAAATCTGCATCTACTTTGAAACGCTGGAACCCAGCCACCCTGCCCCGTTATTTATCCGCAGGGTACAGCGGCAAATGAATATGAACTTCTACGACATCATGAAAGATATCAGTCCTGAAAGCATTGCCAATCTGGAAGTTTTGATCGGGAAGCAGGACGAAGAAACGGGAACTTCCAACGAATAAGCTAGTCTATCCGCAATATTTAAAGTTCGTTTAAATAAACAACTTTTATCATTTAAAGGTCATTGAATATGTCACGAAACAAATCATCCGGACAAAAATTTATTGCCCGCAACCGGGCGCCTCGCGTACAGATTGAGTACGATGTAGAACTTTACGGTTCTGAGAAAAAAATTGAGCTTCCATTCGTTATGGGGGTGATGGCAGATTTGGTCGGGAAACCCGTAGAGCCGCTACCTGAATTGGCCGAACGTAAATTTTTGGAAATTGATGTAGATAATTTCGATGAACGCATGAAAGCCCTCAAACCGCGTGTCGCATTTAATGTCAAAAATACGCTTACCGGGGAAGGCAACTTGAATGTAGAGCTTGAATTGGAAAGCATGGATGATTTCTCTCCGGCAGCAATAGCCAAAAAAGTAGGTCCTTTAAACGAACTCCTACAAGCGCGTACAGAGCTTGCCAACCTGCTTTCATATATGGATGGTAAGAGCGGTGCTGAAGAATTAATCGGAAAAGTCTTGGGAGACAGCGAGCTGCTGAAAAGCCTTGCAGCCGCACCTAAAGCAACAACCAAAGACGAGCAGTAATTTCAGATGAAATCAATAAAGTGAGCGTGAATCATGACTGAAAAGCAATTAGACATCCAAGGGGACAGCGGCGCGAAAAGTGTGTTTGCCGCAAATGAATTTGAACAGCTGCTGCAAAAAGAATTCAAACCCAAAACTGAAGAAGCCAAAAGTGCTGTCAATAATGCCGTAGCGACACTGGCACAGCAAGCTTTGCAAAACGCCATTACTATTTCAGACGACACTTATCAAACCATCGAAGCGATTATTGCAGAGATCGACAGAAAACTTTCCGAACAGATCAATTTGATTCTGCATCATGAAGATTTCCAAAAGCTGGAAGGCGAATGGCGCGGCCTGCATCATTTGGTTACCAATACCGAAACCGATACTTTGTTGAAAATCAAAGTATTGCCCATCTCCAAAAAAGAAGTTGCCCGCAATTTAAAACGCTTCAAAGGCACCGCTTGGGACCAAAGCCCCCTATTCAAACGCATTTATGAAGAAGAATACGGCCAGTTTGGTGGCGAGCCTTTCGGCTGTTTGATTGGCGACTACTATTTTGATCACTCTGCACCCGATGTGGAAATGCTCAATAGTCTTGAAAAAATTGCCGCCGCCGCACACTGTCCGTTCATCGCCGGCGCATCCCCCAAACTGATGCAGATGGAATCTTGGCAAGAGTTGGCCAATCCTCGTGATTTGAGCAAAATTTTCCAAAATGCCGAATATGCCCCATGGCGCAGTCTGCGTGATTCCGAAGATTCGCGTTATATCGGTTTGGCCCTGCCACGTTTCTTATCCCGTCTGCCTTACGGTGCCACAACGAACCCTGTCGATGAGTTTGACTTCGAAGAAGAAACTGAAGGCGCGGATCACAACAAATACACATGGGCCAATGCGGCTTATGCAATGGCGGTAAATATTAACCGTTCATTCAAATATTATGGTTGGTGTACCTCAATCCGCGGCGTGGAATCCGGCGGTATCGTTGAAAACCTTCCCTGCCACACATTCCCGACGGATGACGGAGGCGTGGATATGAAATGCCCAACCGAAATCGCCATCAGCGACCGCCGCGAGGCCGAATTGGCAGCATTGGGATTCATGCCGTTGATTCACCGTAAAAATACCGACTTGGCCGCGTTTATTGGTGCTCAATCGCTACATAAACCGTCTGAATATTATGATCCTGATGCTACCGCTAACGCCCGTTTGTCTGCGCGTCTGCCTTACCTGTTTGCGTGCTGTCGTTTCGCGCACTATCTGAAATGTATCGTACGCGACAAAGTCGGTTCGTTCCGCGAGCGTGAAGACATGGAACGCTGGTTAAACGAATGGATTATGAATTATGTAGATGGAGACCCGATTAACTCCACTCAAGAAACAAAAGCCCGTAAACCGTTGGCCGCTGCTGAAGTGGTTGTGGAAGAAGTTGAAGACAATCCCGGATATTACACTTCCAAATTCTTCCTGCGTCCGCACTACCAACTCGAAGGCCTTACCGTTTCATTGCGCTTGGTTTCCAAACTGCCTTCGGCTAAACAGGAATAGTCGGGTTTGGTTTATTTAGGTGGGCATGCTCATGCCCTGTTGTTAAATCCCTTAATTTTTTTAACCTTTTAACAAGGAGAGTAAAAACATGGCTATTGATATGTTCATGAAAGTTGAAGGTGTTAACGGCGAATCAAAAGATTCTAACCACAAAGACTGGACCAACATCGAAAGTTTTGACTGGGGTGCCGAGCAACCCGGTTCGATGACCAGCGGTGGTGGCGGTGGTGCCGGTAAAGTCAATTTCAATGACTTGACCGTAGTTGCCGCTATTGACAAAGCCGCTCCGACCATTCTGAAAAACTGTGCTACCGGCCAACACTTGAGCAAAGTAGAAATTTCTGTATGCAAAGCCGGTGGCGAACAGATCGAATATTCGCGCACTACTTTGGAAGATGTCTTGGTAACCGGGGTGAAATTCATCGGTGTACAAGACAACGATGCGCTGAAAATGCGTTATTCATTCCAAGCTGCCAAAGTGAAAAACCAATATTGGGAACAAACCGATAAAGGTTCTAAAGGCGCTGAAGTTCAAATGGCCTTCAACATCAAAGAAAACAAATCCGCATAACCACTATGCGCATTTAACTGCAGAAGCCTGGCTTAAAAGGCGTTTTAAGTCAGGCTTTATTACAATAAATTTACTTTTCAGACGACCTCTGTCTTCCTGAAAAGTTAATCGGGTTTCGACTATTACACACTTTATACAAATAAATAAGGAGTTGCTGGGATGGATTTGAAGACTAAATTAACGGACATGATTGGGCTTGTACGTTCAAATCCTGACAATCAGGAACACCGTTTGGCATTGATTCAATACCTCTGTCTGAGTGCCAAATGGGAACAGGCTTTAAAGCAAATCGGGCAATACCAAAAACTGTTTCCCGATACTCAAAAGCCTCTGATGCTCTACCTTATTGAAAACATTTCTGCCGAAATGCGTCGTCAAGCAGTCTTGGAAACACAGCAAAAACCCAAAACTCTGGAACAGCACGCAAGCAAACTCGATATTCTTCAAAAACAACTCTCTTTAGTTGCTCATGTTGCAGAGAAAAAAAGCTCTGCCCTCACTGCCGACTACGAAGCCTTATCCGACTGTATCGACGGTACACCGGCACACATCACTTATCTTCTGGCAGATAAATCGGTTGCCGAAACCGACAGCAACTGGATTATGGATGGCGACGTACGTACTGCTTTTGTTTATGAATTCTTCTATCAAGGCCACTACTATTGGCAAACTTGGGACTCTATTGAAAGTATAGCTTTCAAAGCACCCAGCTCATTGCTCGACATCATCTGGAGGTCGTCTGAAATCAAATTTACCGACGGCGAATGTATCCAATGTACCAGTCCTGCCCGCTATGCTGTTTTGCCGGATGCAGAAACCAAATGGTCGGATATGTTGATGAACTGCTCACAAACAGACTGGATAGAAGTAGCCGAACAGCTCTTTACAGGCATGGGTCAAAAAACCCTGTATACCGACAGCCATGATTTTGGTCTCTTGGATATTCGCAATATTAAATTCGGACAACAGCGTTAAACCTTATCCATCCTCCGACTATCGCAATCAATCATGTCGCAATTCAGAAACCAACTGCTGCCTTCTTTGTTTGACAGACTGACAGATGAAGAGCCGCGCAAAAAAAAAGAGGCACGCCCCGATCAGGTCATCAATCTTGACCAATATCGGCAGGCAGTGCTGCGCGATATTCTTTACCTGCTGAATACCTGCAACATGCAAGCGGAGACCATGGAGAAAAATCTGCCTGTTAACGTGCGCTCGTCCACACTCAATTACGGCATTCCGCCCCTGTCGGGAGTGAATTTCTCCGACATAGAATGGCAGGATGTAGAACAAAACATCAAACAGGCCATCATCGATTTCGAACCACGCCTTGAAAGCAAAACCCTGCAAGTTATCGTAAATACCGTAGACGATGATGACGATGCTTTACACAACAAACTTATTATTGAAGTCAAAGGTTACCTAAAACTCAATCCTTATCCCAAAGAGTTCCTGCTGAGAACCAGTATGGATGTCGAGACCGGGTTGTTTGACTTGTTAGATGGGGGAAATAGGTCTTGAATAACAAATTATTGTCTTACTACAATAAAGAACTGACCTTCCTGAAGGAAATGGGCAGGGAATTTGCACAGCAATATCCCAAAATCGCCTCCCGATTGGCACTGGATACAACCGACATCCCCGACCCTTATGTCGAAAGGTTATTGGAAGGTGTAAGCTTTCTCACTGCACGCACCCAACTCAAGCTGGATGCGGAATATCCCCGTTTCGTACAAAGAATCTTGGAAGTCGTTTACCCTGACTTCATCAATCAGAAACCGGCAGCAGCTATTGTCAATTTGGAACCTACCGGTCAATACAACGCCGACGTAATCAATCTACTGGAACGTGGCAGAGTATTGCGCTCATTACCCATCGACGAATTCAAAGTAAGTTGCCCGTTTTCCGTAACCAAAACCACTGAAATCCTACCTTTACGCATAGAAAAAGCCAAATATACCGATTCGCTCGGCTATTTACCAAGTATGCTTCCCGCGCTCAAGGCATCTGCCGGGAAAAAAGTGCAATCTGCCTTGCGTTTGGACTTCTCACTCAGCGTACCTGGCGCATGTTCGGAAATGTTGCCGGATGAATTGTCTGTGTTTTTAGGTACGGAACTTTCTAAATCATCTGCACTGCTGTTTTTACTGGCCTCCGAATGCGTGGGCGTCGTTTGCCACAGTTATGAGAACCCCAAACAATGGTATTACCCGTTGTCCTCCAAACCGGAACATCGGGGATTTCGGGAAGATGAAGCCTTATCGTTTAATTTGGATAAATCCGTCAGTGCATTCCGGATTATGCAGGAATACGCGCGCCTGCCGGAAAAATTCCTGTTTGTCGCTCAAAAAGATATCAAACAGGCTGTCCGTCAGGCTGAGAATGACGGACATTTGCCCAAATTACCCGAACATTTGGAAGAAATCGTAAACGATAAGGGTGTCAATAAAAAAATCATTACCTATCGCAAACGTTATTTCAGTCTTTCATTTTTATTCAGCAACAAAATACCTGAATTGACAGAATTGATTGGTGTAGAGGATTTTTCCGTCAATGCGGTGCCTGTGGTAAACCTTTTCAGAAAAAAAAGCTCCCGCTTCCCTGTAAATATCCAAGACCAGGAACACCACGTCATCATCGACCGTACACAACCTTTAAATTATGAAATCTACGCCATCGAACAAGTAAAAGGTTTTGACACCAACAACCGTCAAACCGTTGCATTTTCACCGATGTACAAAGCGCCGGATATGGGGCTCTTCCCCGAAGCCCAAACTCAGCATGCTTATTTTTCAGCACGGCGTGCAGACAGAGTCCCATCGGAAAATTCTGTCAAAAACGGCTTCCGTTCTTCCTACTTGGGCAGTGAAGTATTTTTGTCTCTTGCCGACAATCGGGATTACGCTTTCAATTCCGGCATACAGCATCTTTCCGTAGATGCCTGGTGTACCAGCAGGGATTTACCGCTGATGATGCCGCGTGACGGAGAGTCCGATTTCCTGATTGAGGGTTTCCTGCCGGTTAACTCTATTAAGCTGATTTCTAAATTGACACGTCCTCAAGCGGCTGTGAGTGAGGATCGGACACTTTGGTCGTTTTTAAACCAATTAAGTTTAAACTATCTGTCATTGTTAAACATCGACCAAGAAGATGCACCCGTCACCTTAAAAGAGCTTTTAATGGTGTTTGTTTCTTCTGAAAATGATTTGCTGAAAAAACAGATTGAGTCGATCACACGCATTGAGACCTCCATTGTGAACAAGGTAGTCCGTCATTACGGAGTTGCAGCACCTGTTCGAGGCATCAAAATCACGGTTACGCTGGATGAAGCGCAATTGGGCGGTATCCATCCCTTCCTGTTTGGCTCAGTTTTGAACCATTACTTCCAACGTTTGGTGTCGATTAACTCATTCATACAGCTTCAAATTGACACGCTCCAACAAGGACATATGGCTACTTGGCCGAATGCTGTTGGAGAGAGGGTAATCGTATGAGTCCGGTTAACGCTCAAACAGATTTTGGCGACGCATTGGACGATACATGGGATGAAAAACTGACGGGCTTTTTAAACAAAGTTGCCTCTCAGCCCTATAAATACGATTATTTTTCACTCTTGCGCCAGCTTGAGTCTGTCAAATTTGTCACCGGCGGGAAATTATTGGGTAAGGCCGTCAGCCCGAAAATGGAAAAAATAAGGATTCGCCAAGAGCCATCGCTTATTTTTGCTCCCCGCAACATCCAATCGGTTGCCTTATCGCCACGTTATGTGGAAATTTCCATTAATGGATTCGGTTTGTTTGGCCCATCCGGCCCCCTGCCCCTGCATTTGACCGAATATGCCTATGAGCGTCAACACCAACACGGCGACCGGACATGGACCGGTTTTGCCAATATGTTGCAACACCGTCTGGCTGTCTTGTTCTATCGGGCATGGGCCAACGCTCAGAGCATCATTTCTTTAGATAAAAATGCTGAAGACCGTTTTGGGAAATATATCGCCAGCTTTAATGGGCTGGATACACCGGCCATACATAACAAAGGCTTAATCCACGAATTTGCCAAGCGTTATTTTGCCGGCCTACTGATGAAGCAAAGTCGTTCGGCAGCCAATCTTCAGCAATTACTCAACCGTTATTTCAAAGTCCCCGTTACCATTCAAACCAATGTTGGGTATTGGGTTGAGGTTGCGGAAGAAAAAACGCAAATCGGCATCATGGGTAACTATACGCTGGGAGATGGCCTGCTGCTGGGCGACAAGCTTTACAATGTTCAAAGCAAATTCCGCATTATCATCGGTCCGCTTACCCTACCCGCTTACCGATCATTCTTCAAAGACGGTATCAATACCGCCCGCCTACGGGAGTGGGTAAGGCTGTTTGCCGCAGATGAATATGAATGGGATATACAGCCTGTTTTAATGCAAAAAGAAGTACCGCTCATGGACTTAGGCGGACAAACACAACTCGGCTTAACAACTTGGCTGGGGAATGTTTCCCGTGATGCCGAAGATTTGATCGTCAGCAACCATTAAACAGCTTTTTCAGACGACCCCTTTGTTGAGAAAAGCTTCTTTCAAACTATTTTTAGACATACTTGGAATAACTTAATTAAGGACACATCATGTCAAACATCAGCCGCAGCGTATTATTTGGCAAGTTGAATACCACCTTGTATAAAACTCTGGAAAATGCCTACACCTTCTGCCGTCTTCGTGAAAACAGCTACGTTGAGTTGGTTCACTGGCTTCATTCACTGCTGCAAACCGAGAAAACCGATATCTTCTGCCTGATCAACAGTTTTAATTTAGACGAAGCCAGAGTCCGTAAAGATGTATTGACAGCGGTTGAAAAACTTCCTGCCGGTTCTACTGCCGTTATCGATTTTTCCGAACATATCCAAACCCTTGTCGAGCAAACTTGGACATACAGCTCGCTCAAATTCGGTACCGACAAAATCCGTACTGCTCATATTTTCTACACCATGCTTGAAAATAAGACTTTGCAGAGCATTTTGGCCAATATTTCATCCGAGTTCCTCAAAATCAAACCTGAAACATTGGCGAACAATATCATCGCTATTACTGCAAACTCTGAAGAAAATCTTGAAGTTACCCAAAATGCCTTATCTTCTGAGCCTAACGCTACCCACAAAGAAAGTGCCTTGGCCAAATACGGCAGCAATCTCACTGAAAAAGCCAAAAATGGCGAAATAGATCCCTTGACAGGTCGCGATGCCGAAATCAGGCAAATGATTGACATCCTGATGCGCCGCCGTCAAAACAATCCGATTCTCACAGGTGAGGCCGGTGTCGGTAAGACAGCCGTCGTCGAAGCATTGGCATTGCGTCTGGCGGCCGGAGATGTTCCGCCCGGATTGAAAGACGTTCAATTAATTCTGTTGGATATCGGTTTGCTCAAGGCCGGTGCCAGCGTCAGCGGAGAATTTGAATCACGACTCAGAGCGGTTATGGACGAAGTGGAATCCAGCCCGACCCCCATTGTGCTCTTTATCGACGAAATCCATACCTTGATTGGTGCAGGTGGGGCAGCCGGTACGGGCGATGCAGCCAACCTGCTCAAACCTGCGCTCGCCCGAGGCAAACTGCGTACCATCGGCGCGACAACATGGGCAGAGTACAAAAAATACTTTGAGAAAGACCCTGCCCTGACCCGCCGTTTCCAAGTGGTGCAAGTGGATGAGCCCGACGAAAACAAAGCCATCAACATGCTTAGGGCACTGAATGCTTCTTTGGAAAAACACCATAACGTAATTATTCTCGATGAAGCAATTCAGGCAGCAGTGAAACTTTCCCACCGCTACATCCCTGCACGCCAACTTCCTGATAAAGCTGTCGGCTTGATTGATACCGCTTGCGCACGAGTTGCAGTTAGCCAGCATGCTGTCCCCGGCAGTATTGAATTTTTGCGGAAGAAATCCGAGGCATTAAAACTTGAACAAGCAAATTTGGAACGTGAGAAAAAACTCAGTTTCGATTCTGAAACACGGATAACCAATATCGGCAAAGAATTAGCTGAAGTCGAAGGTCGTCTGAAAAAATTAGAAGACAAATGGAAATCTGAAGCAGACTTGGTTACTGAGCTGTTAGAAGTACGTGAACAAATCATGCAAGCGGAAGAAGGAACAGCTGAGAAAGAAACCAAGCAGCTGCATACCCGCCAAAAAGAGTTGGTTAACAAACTGAAAAAACTGCAAGGCATCCAACCGCTGGTTATGCCCTTAGTGGACAGCCGCACCGTTGCCGACGTTGTAGCTGACTGGACAGGTATTCCCGTCGGCAAAATGATGAAAGATGAAGTTGAGGCGGTCTTGCAACTTGCCGATACTTTAAACAAACGCATCATTGGCCAACGTCACGGCTTGGATGCAATCGCCCGTCGTATCCAAACATCACGTGCGAATCTGGATAACCCCAACAAACCTATCGGTGTTTTCATGTTGGCAGGCCCTTCAGGCGTGGGTAAAACCGAAACAGCATTGGCTCTAGCCGATACATTGTACGGCGGTGAACAAAACGTAATTACCATCAATATGAGTGAATATCAGGAAGCTCATACCGTATCCACCCTGAAAGGCGCGCCTCCGGGCTATGTCGGTTATGGTGAAGGCGGTGTACTGACCGAAGCCGTTCGACGCAAACCTTATAGCGTCATCTTGCTTGATGAAGTAGAAAAAGCACATCCGGATGTGCATGAAATCTTTTTCCAAGTATTCGACAAAGGCTGGATGGAAGATGGTGAAGGCCGTTATATCGATTTCAAAAATACCATCATTATCCTGACTACTAATGTAGGTACGGATTTGATTATGGATATGTGTGATGACCCTGAAATGCTGCCTACTCCGGAAGGTTTAAACAAAGCCTTGCGTGCTCCTATGCTGAAAACTTTCCCTGCCGCGCTACTAGGCCGCATGCAAGTGATTCCCTACTATCCGTTATCTGACGATATGCTCTCAAAAATTGTGGAATTGCAATTAGGCCGTATCGTAGACCGAATTAAAGATAACCACGGTATCGACCTTCACTACACGCCTGAAGTACTCAAGCTGATTACTTCGCGCTGCACAGAAGTTGAGTCAGGTGGCCGCATGATTGATGCGATTCTGACCAATACAGTTTTACCGCAAATCAGTCGTGAACTGCTTACTTGTGCAACTCAAGGCAAACAAGTTTTAAGTGTAAATATTGATGCAAGTAACCATGACTTTACTTATCAATATAAATATAAACCTCGCAAGAAAAATACTTTATAATTTTAGAAAATATTAAAAAAATTTAGTCTTTCTAATTAATTATAACGAACCTATTTATTTCTCCAGTAGTCATATATTGCATGACTGATTGAAGTATTTGTTGTCAGACGTAATCAATACTGATGGACTTGAAGGCAATTTAAGATGCATAAACAACTAATAAAATATATATCATTCTTAATGATATCCTTAATGGTAAGCTCATGTGCTTCCGACCATAAACCGCCTAAAGAATCTGATGAGAGCGGAGAAAAAATTGATGTACAAATCATAGTTTCCCCTGATGCGAATCCTAATATAGTTGGCCAACCTTCTCCCATCAGATTGGATTTATATCAGTTGTCTTCTGACGGGGAGTTCAAAAAATCAAACTATTTTGAACTTACCAACAACGCCAAAGAAAATTTAGGTGAGAAGTTAATCCAGCAAAACCAATTCATGCTGCATCCTGATACAGTTACCATATTGCCGATTAAAATGGATTCCCACCTGAAATATCTGGGTGTAGTCGCAAGTTATCGAGATTTGGATAACAGTCAATGGCAATTGGTATTATTGAAGCAGAAGAAAAAATGGTATCAGTTTGGCAAACATTATTTCTATGTAAATGTCGGCAAAAATAAATTAACCCAGTTATCAAAGTCAGAAATGAAGGACTTGTTGAAAGAATATAAAGAACGGCACCCTGACGATAAAAAAATTAAAGAAAATGGAAAAACTCGTAAATACGGCAATGACCTTAGCAAAGGCGTTTTCCGTGAAGAAAAATAATAACTAAAAGATTAAGGATAAAAGGCATGGCAATAGAAGCAAAAGTAGTTTGGTCGGAGGGTATCTTTATTACCCCTCAACATTTCCAACAATTTGAACGTTACCTTGAATCCGGTCTACGCCAATTAGCCGTTTCTCAAGAGGGTCATTTTTGGGGATTCTCTTCGCTGGTATTAAATTCAGACGGCCTCAAACGGGGGGTAATCGGTATTAATGAAGCAGAAGGTGTTTTTCCTGATGGTTCTGTATTTTTATTCTCTCAAAAACAGCTTGAGAATTTGAGTTTAAAAGTTCCTGCAAATATTAAAGACACCAAAATCTGCCTTGCCGTTACCCTGCCTTCTTCTGTAAATAATGAGATTTATTTCCCAGATCAGGACTCTTCAGACTCATGTCGCTACAAAGCTTTTAATAAAACTCTAGCAGACACTACAAATACTGAATTAGATGGTCGCCAAGTAACACTGGCAGATCTTAATCCGATGTTGGTTTTAGAAAACGACTTAACCAGCGGACAAACTGCCCTGCCCATTGCGCTTATCCGATCCAGCTCTGCAGACTTTGAAATTATTTTAGATGAATCATATATCCCGCCTTGCCTCGGAAGCCAAAAACAACCACACCTGAAAGCTTATATTTCAGAAATTTATGGTTTATTGATGCAAAAAAGCAATAGTCTGGCCAATGCAGTGAACGATCCTAATACCGGCGGCTCTGTTGAAGTTATGGATTTCATGATGCTTCAAACCATTAATCGTTATTTGGCATATTTGCATCATGAAAATGAAGGGGCACGACAAACGCACCCTGAACAATTATTCATTAATTTATCCAAACTATGTGCTGATTTAATGACCTTCCTGCCTTCTCGCAAAGTAGGCGATATCCCTGTCTATGAGCATAATGACCTAGCCTCATGCTTTGGCAAATTATTTTTCAATCTGCGTAAATCGTTATCCATCGTTCTTGAACAACGCGCGATTAGGATTCCGCTGGATATGCGTGATGAAGCCACTCGCGTTGCTCAAACACCAGATCAAAGCCTATTGGATAAAGCCTCATTTGTCCTTGCTATCAAAGCCGATATGCCGAACGAAGCATTGCGCCAAAAAATTCCGAGCGTAGTAAAAATAGGTACTGTGGAGAAAGTAAAAGAATTGGTTGCTTACCACCTACCTGGAATCAGGGTTCATGCTTTGTCTGTAGCACCCCGAGAATTGCCATACCATAGCGGTTATGTCTATTTTGAATTGGACAAAAAGCACGAGCTGTGGGACATGTTTGACACTTCATCAGGCATGGCCTTCCATTTAGCCGGTAATTTTCCGAATTTAGATGTTGAATTTTGGGCAATCAAGTCTTTAAGTTAATTTGGTTCAATTTGGAATTTCATTATGGATAACCAGAATAATGCTGCTCACAGCACCACAAATATTTATAACCCATTGATTGAGGCGGCCAAACCGGTTTTTATCTTAGTCAATGCGATGCAGCAGACTACCAGTCAATTGTCTACGGACAGTTTGATCAACAAATTTTCTCTCTTAATCAATAATTTTGAAGAAAATGCTGAAAAAAATGGAGCAAGATACGACGCTATCCAAGCTGCAAAATACTGTCTATGTACATTCGTAGATGAATTGGCTGTTCGTGCAGGCTGGGCAGATGAAACCTGGTCAAAAAACAGTCTGTTGGTATCTTTTTATGACGAAACATGGGGCGGGGAACGTTTTTTTGAGATTATTCAAAATTTGAAACAGGATCCGGATAAGAATATTGATTTATTAGAGTTTATGTACTTGTGTTTGCAGTTTGGCTACAAAGGCAAATATCAAGTGTTAAATAGCGGCGAACTCGAAATCGACAAAATCAAAAGAGATTTGCTCGCTTTAATTCATAGTAAACGACCGGATCAAACTGCCGATCTTTTCAAACACAATCCAATAATCACAAATACTATCCAACGAAAACAAAGGCTTTCTATTCCTTTATGGGTTGTAGGTGTTTTAGGGGCAGTCGTCTTGGGGGTGGGCTATTTTGCAATGCAATGGTCTTTAGGTGATGACTTTGATGTTGCCAGTACAAAAGTTAACAATCTCAAACTCCCTTCTGTTACGGCTAAACAGCAAGAAACACAAAGTACTGTCCGACTACGTCCTTTATTGGAAAATGAAATTGCTAGAAAGCTAGTCTCTGTAGAAGACTTTCAAGATAGAAGTACAGTCACTATTTTGGGTGACGGTCTCTTTGAGTCTGGTTCTGCACAAATTCAAGACCAATATTACCCTGTATTGGCAAGAGTCAGCCAAGCTTTGGATAGCGTAGAAGGGCAAATCGTAGTGACCGGATATACTGACAATCAGCCCATTCAGAGCTTGAACTTCCCATCTAACTGGCATCTCTCTCAAGCTCGTGCAGATGCAGTAAAAGAAATTTTATTGAATTACATCAAAAATGGCGGAGCTCGTATTCGTTCAGAGGGACGTGGTTCGACCGATCCTGTTGCTCCAAATGATACTTTGGAAAATAGAGCCAAAAACCGAAGGGTTGAAATTACCCTATTCACAACTGGAACCGGCCCCAAACTGGGTAGTGAAGTAGAAGTAAAAACCAATACTTCCACTACTCAGCCAAGCAGTGATGTAAGTACACATCAATAATCTGAAATTGGATTGATACGGAAAAACAAATATGAAAAAAATTCTTTATTTTCTAGGCTCCCGTTCTTTATGGGTAATGCTGGGTATCGCCGGTCTGATTATATTGGTATGGTTTATCGGCCCACTGATTTCCATAGGTGAAATCCGTCCTTTAGCAAACAAGACTATTCGCCTTGCCGTGTGTGCAGCCATTATCGGCATTTGGTTGGCTAAAGCCATATTTCGCCAATATCGTGAATCACGTCGAAACGCTGCCTTACTGAAGGAAATTCGTGCAGCACAAGAACCCATTTTAAAAAATGCAAGCGATGTCAGCTCAATGAGTCGTCATTTTGCCGAAATGGATAAAGTACTGAAAAACGCAAAATTTTCCAGATCTAAAAATAGTTTATTGGCAAGATTGGAAGAGGGGCAATATCTTTATCAAATGCCGTGGTACGTTGTTTTAGGTGCTGCCGGTTCTGGTAAAACAACAGCATTAAAACGCTCTGGTCTCAACTTCCCTCTAGAAAGCACTTTAGGAACATCTGTAAGCGGCTTGGCAGGGACGCGCGATTGCGATTGGTTTTTATCCGATGAAATCGTACTTCTCGATACTGCAGGCAGATTGTCTTTACATGACAACCACAGCAATAAGGACTCCAGCGACTGGGAAGAATTTGTATCCCTACTGAAGCGCTACCGTCCCAAACAACCTATCAACGGTGTAGTAGTTACCGTAGGAGTGGATGACCTTTTAGGCGGTAAAACCAATATTACCGAAATTTCTGCAGAACTTCGCAAAAGAATCCACGAAATGCATACCAAATTAGGTATACATTTCCCTGTTTATCTTATGATAACCAAACTGGATTTGCTGCATGGTTTTGACAAATTCTTCGATCATCTGACGGAAGAACAAAGAAACCAATATTTGGGTATTTCTCTTTCTGATACCGAAGGAATGGAAACTCCAATTGCCACTGCTTCCAATGCTTTATCGGAAGTTGTTGATAAATTGCGCTCTTCTATGTTGGGCACCATCCATCAATTGGAATCTTCTGAAGATAAAGCAGCGGCTTTTGCTTTCCCTGAAGAATTTGAACGTCTTAATCAGGCGGTACTTTCTCTATTTAAAGAATTATCTAAATCTTCAAAATTTGAGCAACCTATCTCGTGGAGAGGTGTTTATTTCTCAAGCGGTACCCAAACGGGACAACATTTCAATCCCATATTGGATGGCTTGCAAAACGATTTCCAATTATCGAAAAAATACTTGGATTCGGATCGAACCAAAACTCAAAACAACGAGCGAAGCTTTTTCCTGCACAGGCTGTTCTCTGACGTCATCCTTAGTGAAGCAAACCTGGCGGGAGAAAATAAATCTTGGTTTGTCAAAAAACAAATGCTCTATTGGTTAGGCATTGGAGCTATTGTCACCATAGTCGCTGCCTGCTTAGCCATGATGCTGAACAGTTATTCGAATAATCGCTCATATCTTGAGCAGGTTGGCGATAAAGCAACCAAACTGGGTCAAGAGGCGAAAAAATACACTGAAGCTCCCGACCTACTTAAAGCAGTAACATTTGCAGAACATGTCAAAGATACAACCAGCAGTAGAGAAATTCCCGATCTGTCCTCCCCTCCCCTCAGCTATCGTATGGGCCTTTATCAAGGCGGGCAAATGGAAGACGTTGGGGAATCTGCCTACCGAAGAATCCTTCAAGACAATGTGATGCCGTTAATCAGTTTCAAATTAGATGAGCTTCTGCGTACAACCAGCGGCTCAGACGGCATCAATGGTTACAATGCTTTAAAAGCTTATCTAATGATGTACGACAAAGAGCATTTTGATGCCGCTTTTATGCAAAACTGGCTGATGACTAATTTGTCTAAAGCAGAATCTTCAGGCATGAGTGAGCAACAGAAAAAATCTCTTGAGAAAGCTTTAAACCAAATACTTTCCAAACAAAGCATTACTCCCAGCGTACCCTATGATGAAGAATTGGTAGAACGCCGCAGGCAGGAAATTGCACAAAGAGATATTGCCACTATGGTACTGGAAGATACCATCAACACAGTTGCTCTCTCAGGCAAAGAAGGAATCACACCTGTTTCTTTTTCAAGCATGGGCGGCGTACAAAGTCACTTATTGTTTCGTCGCAAAACCGGCGGAGCTTTAAAAGAACCGATTAACTTCATTTATACCAAAGAGGCTTACATTACCAAAGTCTTGCCTACTATGGTCAAGTCGGCAGAACAGTTTTTTAATGAAGACAACTGGGTATTGGGTAGTTATGCATCACAAAGCCAAAGCAAAGCTTCTGTTCTTTCAGATGCTCAAAAGCTTTATTTCGGCAATTACATCAAGGCATGGAATAACTATTTGTCTGATTTGTCATTGGTTACGCCCAAGTCATCTCGAGAAAGTATTCAGATTGCCAAGCTTTTATCAGAGAAAAATTCTCCTTTAGTTAATATTATCAAAGGTATCAGCGACAATACGACGCTTACCATTGATAAAAAGATAACGGATAAAGCAGACAGTAAAATTGCCGACTGGTTAAATAGAGCAGGACTGTCAAAGCTCCTAGATGCTGAAGGAGAGGCAAATGTAAAAAATGAATTGTCTGCTTTAAAACTGGCCACTCCCGTTGATGATGCTTTTGCGGATTTCCATAGTTTAACTGAAACCACAAATGATCAACCTCCGGCAATTAACAGCGTTACTGAAGCCATTAATGATTTGTACGTTTATTTGGTTGCCGTTAATGTCGCAGTCGAAAAAGGGGTAGATTTGCCTCCTGATGATCCGTTTGTGAAATACAAAGCTGAAGTAAACCGTCTTCCTATGCCCTTCCGCCCAATGTTAGACAGCTTTTCTGAGATTATTTTGAAAAACACCGACAAAATTGTTGATGAAAAGCTCATGTCCACCTTGGAAAAACAGTTGGCAACCGTAACAAACAGTTGCCAAGAAATACACGAACAGGGTTACCCTTTTGACAGAGGTTCTGAAAACAATGTTGCCTTAGAAAGCTTCACCAACATATTTGGTCCAAACGGTATGTACAGCAAGTTTACCAATTTATCAGGTGAAGCCGCCGTATTGGCACGTTCAGAAAAACTGGAAACCTTGACTGCTAAAAACAGCGCATTTAAAGACCGTTTTTCCAGGCTGAACGACATAGCGGCAATCCGACAAGGATATTTTGACAAAGGCTCGGAAACACCCACTTTTGACTTTACAGTCAAAGTCTTGATTCTTGACTCCAGCTTGGAAAGCGTGAATGTTTCTTATGCAGGGAAAAGCTATGTATACAGTCACGGTCCAGTCAATCCTGCAACCTTTACTTGGCCTTCAAAAGAAGAAAACGCCTTGGCAAAAATAGATATTTCCTCCCCTCAAATCAATAGTGCGGGTATCAGCTCAACCGGACCATGGTCAATATTCCGCCTGATTGAAAAAGGGAAAATCATTCGCCAGACAGGAAACACTACCGTTGTCGAATACAACATCCAAGGCAAAAACGTTGTACTTGAATTTACTACTTCCACAGCCTTCAATCCCTTTAATTTAAACAAATTAAGGAATTTTCAGTGCGTTTGATGGTCATAATGAGAATGTAAGCAGGTCGTCTGAAACCGCTCATTCCAACATGCTGCTGCCGCAACCCTATGCATGATTGAAAATAGAAAAACCGACACTCAAGCGAAATTGGTTTTTAATGTCAACAAGGAATTTCCCGAAATGAATAGAACAGTCGTTGCTCATACACCTTTGGGATCACAACTTTTATTCAAAAAAATGCTTGGAACAGAATTTGTTTCCAACCTTTTTGAATTTAATATTACTTTGGTTTCCAAAGATTCCAATTTACAAGGCAAGGATATTATCGGTCAGCCTATAACATTGGAAATTGACACAGAAGCAGGCAGCCCACGCTATCTGAACGGTTTGGTTACCGACTTCGGTTACATTGGCGAAGATGAAGACGAAGAAGACTATCATGCCTACACCTGTACAGCCCGTCCGTTTATGTGGTATCTCACCCAAAATACGGACAGCAGGGTATTTGTCGACAAGTCCGTTCTGGATATTGCCAATGAAGTCTTGTCGCCGTTCGGCTTTCCCTTCCAGGTAAAATGCCAAAAAGGCTATCGTACCAGAGGATTTTGTGTCCAATATCAGGAAAACAGTTTTAATTTCCTAAACCGCCTGTTTGAACAGGAAGGTATCTACTATTATTTTACCCACAGCAACGGTTCGCACGAGCTCGTTATCGCTGATGATGTCGGTACTCTAGAAGCCATTCCTTCTCCCAACATTCCTTACCATTCCAAAAATACTGCGCCCGGCGCACCCAACATCGCCTATATCGATGTATGGGAAGAACGGGATGCCTTGAAATCCAGTCAGTTCGTGACTCAAGAATACAACTATAAAAACGCCAAAGTCCCAATGAAATCTTCTGATTCGGTTCACGATTTCAGTTCTGTTCCTATGGAACATTATGATTTTTATACCGGCTTTAGCGATGTATCCGAAGCACAAAACTACAGTCAGGTACGCAGTGAAGATCTGAAAAGCCAAACCAAGATCATTACCGGTTCGGGTACTGCCTTGACAGTAGCTCCGGGTTATACATTTACCCTGAGCAAACACCCGCATTCCTCATCCAATACCGAATACACCATTCTGAAAGCAGATTATGATTTTGAAGAAGCCGGCTATACTACCGGCGACCGTATCGGCAAATTCAGAATTTCATTCCGCGTATTACCCAAATCCTACCCATACCGCCCTCCCCTTAAAACGCCGAAACCCAAAGTATTGGGTACACAGGCGGCTACGGTAACAGGTCCTGCCGGAGAAGAGGTTTATACCAACGAGTATGGCGATATTAAAGTCCAATTCCATTGGGACCGCTACGGCAAAATGGATGAAAACAGCTCCAACTGGGTTCGGGTAACGCAAGGTTCTGCCGGAGCAGGATACGGCTCTATCAACACACCGCGTATCGGTGAAGAAGTGCTGGTTGACTTCATCAACGGCGATGCCGACCGGCCGATTGTATTGGGTCGTCTGTACAACAGCGCAATGTCGCCGCCATGGGGCTTTCCTGCCGCGGCCAAGCAGTCCGGTATCAAAAGCAAGAGTTTCAATTCGCCATTGTCCAACTTCAACGAATTGATGTTCAACGATACTGCCGGTTCTGAGATGGTCAATTTCCAAGCGCAAAAAGACCTGACCTCCTTGGTTAAAAACAACGAAACCCGCAACGTCAACAACGACCGCACCACCACAATCGGTAACAACGAAACGGTTACGGTAGTAGGCGATCGGGCGAAAACCGTCCAAAAAAACGAAACGGCTTCGATTACCCAAAACCGCACAAAATCGGTGGGTCAAAACGAGACCTCCAGCATTACCCAAAACCAAAGCATTAGTGTGGGTGACAACCAAAGCACCAGCGTAGGTAAAGACCAAAGCGTCAACGTGGGTAAAAACCGCAGCCGTTCTGTTGGCTTGAACGAAAAAGTAGGCATAGGTCAGAGCCAAGCGCTGACTGTCGGACAAGACCAGAACGTTGCTGTCGGTAAAAACCAAGCACTGACCGTCGGTGCCAACCGTAACAAGACCGTTGTTGCCAACGAAGTCAGCAGTATCGGCGGCAACAAACAGGAAACCGTCAGCCTGAACGGTATGAACAATGTCGGCATCGGACAGATGACCAACATCGGTGCCGGCTATATGCTGAACGTCGGTGCAGGCTGGATGACCAATGTCGTCGGTGCAGAAATGCATAGCGTCGGCTTGGTGATGGGGCTCAACGCCGGTATGAACATCGGCCTCAACGCAGGTCGAAACATTACCCTGTCCGCAGGCAAGAAAATTACCATACAAGTCGGTAGTTCCATGATTTTGATTGATAAAAACAAAATCAGCATCGTCAGCAAAACGATCAAGATCGTCGGCACCAAAGTAGTGGACATCGACGGCAAAAAAGTCGATATCAACTAGAGAAGATACGCCATGTTTGAGTTGCAGAACTTTACCTGCTTTCATACGCAGCAGTTTAAAAACATCGACCAAACAGATCGAGCTTATGATGTAGTCGTCGCCAAAGTTAGTTACGAGTTTGAAATTGACCCGGAAACAGGAAAAACGGAGCTTGCGTTTGCCCGTAAGCAAACGCCGCTCACGTTTGCCGATACCTATTACGGCGATCCTTCGCAAACCTCGACTCAGTTTGAAAGCGACTTCAGCCTCTACAAACCCAAAACCGACTTGGTCGTCAATGCCACCGCCTATGCACCCGACGATGTCCCCTCTCGGCAATTTACCGTATCCGTAAGTATCGGCGATTACCAAAAAAGCCTGGCGCTTACCGGGGAACGTTACTGGGTGCGGGAGGCGGCAGGATGGTCTTTGAGCGAACCCGACCCCATCCTTTCGCTGCCTATCCGCTATGAGTTTGCCTTTGGCGGCAGCGCAGTCGAAGACGACCACACAGGCTATCAACAGAACGCCATCGGTATCGGCTATTATCCAAAGGCCGAACTCAAAAAAAACGGGTTCAAGCGGACGCTGAAAGCGCATCAAATCTACGACCCCGCACACCCCGTGCGAGATCCGTCCGATAAAGCCGCGCCCGAAGGCTTCGGCTTTATGCCCCGTTATTTTGCACTGCGAGCCAAACATACCGGCACTGCCGATGCGCAATGGATAGCCAACCGTGCCCCGCTACTGCCTGAAGATTTTTCTATGGCTTATTGGAACGGCGCCCATCCCTCGCTGCAGCTTCCCCATCTGAAACCCAACCATATTTACGAACTGACTTTTACCGGCATGGTGCATTCCTTCCAAGCACCCAACCAACGCTTTACCGTTGATTTGCCGGTAGAAACCGTGTTCGTCCACGCCCATACGGCAACCAACTCGTCATTGTGCAAAGATATGGTATTGGACACCATCCTCGTCGATGTAGAACAACGCCGCATTGATTGCAGCTACCGCACATCTTTTCCGGAGGAACTGGAAATTGCGGCATGCCAGCTCAGATTCATCGCCCGACACGAACGGGCAGATCAAATCGCGGCCGCTCAAGCCTGTCGGGATTCACAGGATGAATTTATCCCAATCCCGCCATCTTTGGCAGCACACGTATAAACCACACATAGGTCGTCTGAAACCCTAAGTCCTCATTCATCCCCCTTTCAGACGACCCCATCCCCAACAGGAGCAAGCCGCCATGGCATTCAATAAAATCGCCCGTAAAGACAGCGACTTCTATGTAATCTGTACCCTCCCCGATTTCTGCTGGGCGCCCCCTCCCGCTCCTCCTGTTACACCGCCCATCCCCTTCCCGCTCTTCGCCGACTTGGGCAACGCCAAAACCGTTGCCAAAGATGTCCGCCTCAACCGCAAGCCCGCCTTCGTCTTTAAGGCCAGTAAAACCAACCGCACTACCGGCGACGAACCCGCCCTTCCGGGCCGCAAGGGTGTGCTTTCACGCACCGCCACCAAACCCGCATGGCCGATGATGCACTCCTCTTCGGTTAAAATCCGCAAGCGCCACATCATACGCGCCGGCGATATGTTCCACATGAACAATAAGTTCAAAAAGAAACTGCCACCCAAACCCTGTATTTCCTGCAAAGCCGCTCTCGCTGCCGGCCGCCCGGTCAATCCGATTCACGGGTTGAAGTTTTTGGAGAATGAAACCGACTTTGCCTTTGAAGGCATCCTGCCGCTGGTCTGGAGCCGCAGCTATTATTCCGACCAAGACGGTACCGGCTGGCTCGGCGAGGGCTGGAGCGTACCGGGCTGCCAACGCATCATCCGCAATGCGGCAGGATTGGCCTATATCGACGATCAGGGCCGTTTGTTTCCGCTGCCGGAAGTCGATGAAGACGATGAGGAACCGGTATTGTTCGAGAGCGAACAGATTTGGTTCAGCAAGAATCCGGACG
>NZ_KV800873.1:0-6769 GCF_001810355.1 Neisseria sp. HMSC074B07
TTACTGTCCTATTTTGATTTTAATTGACTATAAAATCGAAATTTGTCGTTGAGATTTCCATAACAAGCGTACCTCAAATTGAAAGGTTCAAATAAAAAGATCGTCTGAAAACCATAAGTTTTGGGTTTTCAAACGACCTTTTCGCTGATTCAGACAAATCAAATATCGTAAGTGGTCGATGCGGTATCGCCGCCTTTGCCTGTCCAGTTGGTGTGGAAGAATTCGCCGCGCGGTTTGTCGGTACGCTCGTAGGTGTGCGCGCCGAAGTAGTCGCGTTGGGCTTGCAGCAGGTTGGCGGGCAGGCGTTCGGTGGTGTAGCCGTCGAGGAAGGTAATCGCGGAAGCCATGCAGGGCATGGGGATGCCGCATTCGATGGCTTTGGCGACGACTTTGCGCCATGCGGGCAGGCAGTTTTCCAATACGCCTTTGAAATAGGGGTCGGAACCCAAGAACACCAAATCGGGATTGGCTTCGTATGCGTCGCGGATGTTGCCCAAGAACGCGCTGCGGATGATGCAGCCTTCGCGCCACAGAAGGGCGGTGTTGCCGTAGTTCAATGCCCAATCGTTGTTTTCGCTGGCTTCGCGGATGAGCATGAAACCTTGTGCGTAGGAGATGATTTTGGATGCCAACAGGGCTTGGCGCAGGGCTTCGACCCATGCGGCTTTGTCGCCGTCAACGGGGGTAACGGTTTTGCCGAACAAGCGGCCGGTTTGAACGCGTTGGTCTTTGAACGCGGATACGCAGCGGGCGAACACGGCTTCGGAAATCAGCGTCAGCGGGATACCTAAGTCGAGGGCGTTGATGCCGGTCCATTTGCCTGTGCCTTTTTGTCCGGCGGTATCGAGGATTTTTTCGACCAAAGGTTCGCCGTTTTCGTCTTTGTAGCCCAAAATCGCGGCGGTGATTTCAATCAGGTAGGAATCCAGCTCGGTTTGGTTCCATTCGCTGAAAATGCGGTGCATTTCGTCGTAGCTCAGACCCAAGCCGTCTTTCATGAATTGGTAGGCTTCGCAAATCAACTGCATATCGCCGTATTCGATGCCGTTGTGCACCATTTTGACGAAATGGCCTGCGCCGTCGCGGCCGACCCAGTCGCAGCAGGGTTCGCCTTGCGGGGTTTTGGCGGCAATGGCTTGGAAGATGGGTTTGACGGCAGGCCATGCGGCTTCGTCGCCGCCGGGCATGATAGACGGGCCGTGGCGCGCGCCTTCTTCACCGCCGGAAACGCCCGCGCCGATAAAGCGGATGCCTTTTGCCGCCAGCTCGTGCGTGCGGCGGGTGGAATCGGGATAGTTGGCGTTGCCGCCGTCAATAATAATGTCGCCTTGGTCCAAAAGCGGGACAAGTTGCTCGATAAAGTCATCCACGACAGAACCTGCGCGTACCATCATCATGATTTTGCGCGGTTTTTCCAGTTTATCCACTAAATCTTGCAATGAATAGGCACCGATAATGTTGGTGCCTTTGGCTGCGCCGTTGAGAAAATCGTCTACTTTAGCAGTGGTCCGGTTGTACGCCACGACTTTGAAACCGTGATCGTTCATATTCAAAATCAAATTTTGACCCATAACGGCCAAGCCGATGACGCCGATATCGCCTTTCATTGATGGAAGCTCCATTATTAATTTAATTTATCAGCCGTAACTCTATCTGATTTACAGAGGTTTAACAATCCTTAACTATCTAATTTTTTGAAAAGATGCCTTTACGTTGCGGACTTTGGCTGCGCGTTGGGAAACAAACTATAAATAAGATTTTAAATAATAAATGGATGATTATATTGAGTCGCGCATTTGTTTGTGTATAACTTTTATTCCTTTTTCAGTTCAATAAGTTGAATGCAGATTTTGAATGCGGATAAACTGCTGTTTGCCTTGTTTGCAGATGTGGATAATTTTGAAATCCGGTTTGGTTTTGTGTATAACTTTCCGGCTATACACACAGCCTGCCGGTTTTATACCGGGCTCAAACGGAACTGTCCGAAGAGATAAACAGTCCAATCGGTTTTCATGTTTCAGACGACCTTTTGTGTTTTTCAACCGCAGGTCTTCTGAAAAATATCTCAACTAAAAGGGAGCAGATATGAAATTTTCCTTTAGCTTAAACCTGTTGGTTGTTTTGGTTTTGGCAGCGTGCGCGCACCAGCCGATGCAGAAACCTGATGCCGCGCCTGTGCCGACGGCTGTGGATAACCGTGCGCCGGAACAAGGGACGGGGCTGACCGAGCAGAAATTGATCCGCGCCAAACATTATATGGCGGCGTCTGCCAATCCGTTGGCAACCGAGGCGGGATATGAGGTTTTGAAACGCGGCGGTAGCGCGATAGATGCGATGATCGCCATGCAGACCACGCTGGGACTGACCGAGCCGCAGTCTTCCGGTTTGGGCGGCGGTGCGTTTTTGGTGTATTGGGACAATAAGGCGAAAAAACTGACGACGTTTGATGCCCGAGAAACGGCGCCGAAAGCGGCAACGCCGGCGCTTTTCTTGGATGAAAACGGCAAGCCGATGGGCTTTATGAACGCAGTGGTCGGCGGCCGTTCGGTCGGTGTGCCGGGGATTCCGAAGCTGCTGGAAGATGTCCACAAGCGTTACGGCAAATTGCCTTGGGCAAGTCTGTTTGACAAACCGATTGCTTTGGCGGAACAAGGCTTTACCGTTTCACCGCGCATGGCGAAATCCATCGAGCAGAATCTGGAGCCTTTGAAACGTTATCCGCAAACCGCCGCGTATTTCCTGCCCGACGGCAAGCCTTTGGCAGCGGGAACGGTGTTGAAAAACCCTGAATTTGCCCGCTCCGTGCGTCTGTTGGCGGAAAAAGGCAGCGCGCCGTTTTATCAGGGGGCGCAGGCGCAGAATATTGTCCGTGCCGTTACCGGCGCTGTGGATAACCCCGGCAAAATCAGCATGGCGGATTTGAAAAACTACCGCGTTATCGAGCGCGAACCGGTTTGCGCGCCGTATCGTGAATACGAAGTCTGCGGCATGGGCGCGCCAAGTTCGGGCGCGATTGCTTTGGGCGAGATTTTGGGCGTCCTGCAAAATCAGGATATGAAGGCGTTGGGCGCGGAAAATATCCACAGTTGGCGCTGGATAGGCGATGCGTCGCGGATTGCGTTTGCCGACCGTGATTATTACGTCGGCGATCCCGCGTTTGTCAACGTCCCGACCCGTGCCCTGATTTCTCAGGCTTACCTGAAACCGCGTGCCGAAGAAATCCGCCAATCCGACAAGGCGTTGGAAAACATTCAGGCGGGTCGGGTCGGTAAGGCATACGCGCAGGGTATGGCGGTAGAGCTGCCGTCCACCAGCCATTTGGTGGTTGTGGATAAAGACGGCAACGTCGTGTCGATGACGACTTCGATTGAAAACGCGTTCGGCTCGGGACTGATGGCAAACGGTTATCTGCTCAACAATGAATTGACCGATTTTGCTTTCAACCCTGTCGGCGCGGACGGTAAAACGGTGGCAAACAGCGTGGCGGGCGGCAAACGGCCGCGTTCTTCGATGGCGCCGACCATTGTGATGAAAGGCGGCAAGCCTTATTTGGCGGTCGGTTCGCCCGGCGGCAGCCGCATCATCGGTTTCGTCGCCAAAACGCTGGTGGCGCATATCGACTGGGGCATGGACATTCAGGCGGCAATCTCTCTGCCGAATATGCTCAATCGCGGCGGCCAGTATGAAATCGAGGAAAAAACCGCTGCGACGGATAAAGCGATAGCATTGGAAAAACTGGGCTACAAAGTCCAAATCCGCGATTTGAATTCCGGCGTACAAGGCATTGTGATCGGCAAAGACGGTTTGCTCGGCGGTGCCGACCCGCGCCGCGAAGGTAAAGTCATGGGCGATTGATCACCGATCAGCTTGTGGATAAAAGGTCGTCTGAAATCCAAATTTGGGTTTTCAGACGACCTTTTTTATTGCTGGAGAAAAGCTATGGATAAAGTGTGTATAAAATTTGAGAAAAAATATAATCTTTTTATTTTTCAGAAGGATAGATTAGATAGCCATGTGGATAATCATGTCTGAAATATTGGCGGGAGATGGTTTTGTTTTATTGAAAGGTCGTCTGAAAACTTAAAACCAAGATTTCAGACGACCTTTATTCAATAAAAAGGCTGTGGATAAACAATCATCCACAACCTTTTTGTACGCTGTCTTATTTCAAGCCGCCGGCAGCTCGTGGAAGGCGGATGGCAAATTCTCATCGTCACCAAATTCCACCCATTCGTAAGCGGTTTCGTCCGCCAAAACCGCACGCAATAAGGCGTTGTTGATGGCGTGGCCGGATTTGTAGCCTTCAAATGCGCCGATAATCGGGTGTCCGACAATATACAAATCGCCGATGGCATCGAGGATTTTGTGGCGGACAAACTCGTCGGGATAACGCAAACCTTCCGGATTCAAAACGTCCATGTCGTCAATCACGATGGCGTTGTTCAAATTGCCGCCCAGCCCGAGATTGTGGGCGCGCATCATTTCTACTTCGTGCATAAAGCCGAAGGTGCGCGCGCGCGCGATTTCGTCGATGTAGGACTTGCCCGCGAAATCGATTTCAAAAGTGGGCGAGCTGCGGTTGAAAACCGGATGGTCGAATTCGATGGTCAGCGTCACTTTAAAGCCGTCATACGGCGTAAAGCGCACCCATTTGCCCGCCTCCTTGACTTCAACGGGCTTGAGGATTTTCAAAAACCGCTTTTGCGCCTTTTGATCGACAACGCCCGCATCTTGTAAAAGATAAATAAACGGCAGGCTGGAGCCGTCCATAATCGGGATTTCGGGCGCGTTTAACTCAATCAGCGCATTGTCGATGCCGTAGGCGGACAGCGCGGACATGATGTGTTCGATCGTGCCGACACGCACGCCTTTGTCGGTTACGATAGTGGACGACAGGCGCGTATCGTTGATGAGGTAAGGCGTAAGTTTGATGGTTTCGCCCATTTCGCCGTCCAAATCGGTACGGCGGAAAGAAATCCCGCTGTTTTCAGGCGCGGGGTGCAGGGTCAGCGCGACCCGTTCGCCCGAATGCAGCCCGACGCCGGTTACGCTGATGGATTTTGCCAAAGTTCGTTGCAGCATAAACCGCCTCCTTATTCAATAATTGGTTTGATGTTTGGATAATACGATAAAAAGGAAAAAATAATCCATTATTTTTAATAGTATTTGCTAATGTAGGTGTTTCAGAACCATAGATTTTTCAGACGACCCTTTGTACCGGTAAGTTTATCCACAATATGCCGTGTAATCCGAGTGGAAAAATCCGATTTTATCCACAGAAAAATTCAAACGATTACAGATTATCCGACTTTGTTCTCATAAAAAACAAAACTTGAACGCAGCCTTTAAATGAATCCAACAATTTGATTATACAATCAGTAATAAGGTTACCCACAAAACGGGGATACACTCATCACTATCATCATTTTTTAAATAATTACATATTAATTTTAAAAACAACCAAAATTTATCCCCAAATATGGGGACAAACCGTACCAATCTGCATTTTCAGACGACCTATTTCACGGTTTTTTTATTTAAATCAAACATTTTAAAAGTAGCATCGTGTAATTCTAGGTAGTAGTTTTATTTCAGGATACAATAGCCCTTATTGAAATTTATCCCTTTCCCTACTGACAGGAGTATCAAAATGAGCATCAAAGTAGCGATTAACGGTTTCGGCCGCATCGGCCGTCTGGCATTGCGTCAAATTGAAAAAGCCAAAGGCATCGAAGTCGTCGCCGTCAACGACCTGACCCCTGCCGATATGCTGCTGCACCTTTTCAAATACGACAGCACCCAAGGCCGCTTCCAAGGTACTGCCGAATTGAAAGACGATGCCATCGTGGTGAACGGCAAAGAAATCAAAGTCTTCGCCAATCCGAATCCTGAAGAATTGCCTTGGGGCGAATTGGGCGTGGACGTCGTCCTCGAATGTACCGGCTTCTTTACCAGCAAAACCAAAGCCGAAGCCCACATCCGCGCCGGTGCGCGCAAAGTCGTTATTTCCGCCCCCGGCGGCAATGATGTGAAAACCGTCGTATATGGCGTAAACCAAGACATTTTGGACGGCAGCGAAACCGTCATCTCCGCCGCTTCCTGCACCACCAACTGCCTCGCCCCGATGGCGGCAGTCCTGCAAAAAGAGTTCGGCGTAGTCGAAGGCCTGATGACCACCATCCACGCCTATACCGGCGACCAAAATACCCTTGACGCGCCGCACCGCAAAGGCGATTTGCGCCGCGCCCGCGCCGCCGCGCTCAACATCGTGCCCAACAGCACCGGCGCCGCCAAAGCCATCGGTCTGGTTATCCCCGAATTGAACGGCAAACTCGACGGATCTGCCCAACGCGTCCCCGTTGCCACCGGCTCGCTGACCGAATTGGTTTCCGTCCTCGAACGCCCCGTGACCAAAGAAGAAATCAACGCCGCGATGAAAGCCGCCGCCAACGAATCTTACGGATACACCGAAGATCAAATCGTTTCTTCTGATGTCATCGGTATCGAATACGGCTCGCTCTTCGATGCCACCCAAACCCGCGTGATGACCGTAGGCGACAAACAACTGGTGAAAACCGTTGCCTGGTACGACAACGAAATGTCCTACACCTGCCAACTCGTCCGCACTTTGGAATACTTCGCAGGCAAAATCTAAAAGATTTCGGATTGGGTAAACCAGTCTGTGGATAAGTAAGAGAAAAAGGTCGTCTGAAAATTTTTTCAGACGACCTTGTTTTTATAGTCAATTAAAATCAAAATAGGATAGTAA
>NZ_KV800874.1:0-1349 GCF_001810355.1 Neisseria sp. HMSC074B07
TGGGGTCGTCTGAAAGAGGAAACCAAGGTAACGGGAACGGCGCACCAGCCGTTCAGGTTGCAGAACCAATACTTTGATGCCGAAACGGGGCTGCATTATAATCTTCTTAGATTCTATGATTCGATTTCTGGAAGATTTATTAATCAAGATCCCATAAGATTATTTGGAGGGGAAAATTTCTATCATTTTGCATTTAATGCACAATCTTGGATAGATCCTCTAGGGTTAGAGCACGTTGAAAGTTATAAAAGACATTTGAAGAAAAAAGGTACAAGGAAGGGAAAAGATTTTACTGCTGCAGGGAAAAAAGCGGTTAGAGAGCAAAATAAAGCAGATAATGGCGGAAAAATGATATGTGGTAGATGCGGTGTAGAGACTATTGAGCCTAAGCGACATGAAAAAGGTGTAAGACCGCCGGATAATGAGGCTCACGTAGATCATATATTTGCCAAATCAAACGGTGGATCTGGTACAGTAGAGAACGGGCAAGTTTTATGTAGATTATGTAATCTTGAAAAGAGTAATAAATGAAAATTATGAAGAGTGTAGAATTTTCTATGAACTAATTTTAAGGTAATTAAAATGAAAAAGGTTTTTTTTAATCTAGAAGTAATTGATGGTTATCCCCCAGTATCTATGGAAAGTATTTGGGCAGAAGTAACTGAAGAAGGCTATTTTAAAATAAACAATATTCCTTTTTATAGCAAAGAAGTATCTTTGGGTGATATTGTTAGTGTAATACAAAAGGAAGAAAATTACTTATTATATGATAAAACTATAATTAATAGTAAAAATAGTACGTTGCGGATTGTTTTCTTTAATGAAAATCAGAAATTTAAAGATAATATATTAACCAAACTAATAGATCTTGGATGTGAGTCAGAAGCGTTTAATGTAAATTTCTATGCAATAAACATACCAATCCAAGTAGATATAGAAGAAATATATATTTTCTTGGATAGCTTTGTGGAAACTAACGATTTAGATTATGACACAGGGTATTTGGCACAATAATTTGTGCAAGCTATAACTTGCGTAATATCGTAATATGTAGAAAATTCTAGCGTTGTTTACGTAATAGAAATTTTAAGACTATGTGACGGCAGCCATCTCCCGTAGGAAAACCTAGACGGCAGATATACCTATTTATATCGCCTCGCTGGACGGCTCGCTGTCGCTGCGTTTCGCCCCGCTGACAGTAGCGGAAGACGGTTCGGAGGACGGCTGTGTCAAACACAGCTTCGGCTATAAAAACAATCTGATGCGATGGGGCGCGTTACCCGCTATCAGTACAGCAACGAGGGGCAGGTAGAGACCATCGTCCGCCCCGACGGCGCCATCCTGCATTT
>NZ_KV800875.1:0-250 GCF_001810355.1 Neisseria sp. HMSC074B07
CCGTACTGGTTTAAAGTTAATCCACTATAAAAACTAATAGGTTAAAAATGAACGATCTTACATTCATTTGAAACTTATGGGATTTGACAAACAAAAGGTCGTCTGAAAACTTTTAAAGTTCAGACGACCTTTGGTTTATTCTGAATCATGGTTGTAGTGGAGTTGTTTTCTTTCTGCTACTTTGTTATTGCAAGTTAGTTCAAGGGAAATGATTTTTGAAAATATAGTGGATTAACTTTAAACCAGTACG
>NZ_KV800876.1:0-2631 GCF_001810355.1 Neisseria sp. HMSC074B07
TTTAGGGGATTTTGGGGGATTTTGCAAAGGTCTCCTGATGCCTATACATAAAGAGAGGTCGTCTGAAAACCCAATTTCAGTTTTCAGACGACCTCTCTCTTAGATTTCCTGCCAATTACATTCCGGGGAACATTCCTTTCATACCCTTCATGCCTTTTGCCATACGCATCAGTTTGCCCAGTCCTTTTCCGCTAAACATTTTCATGACTTGTTGCGATTGTTCAAACTGTTTGAGCATTTTGTTGACTTCCTCTACGCTGGTGCCGGCGCCTGCGGCAATGCGGCGTTTGCGGCTGGCTTTGAGCAGGGCTGGATTAGCGCGTTCTTTCGGTGTCATGGAGTTGATGATGGCTTCGACTTTACCCATGGCTTTTTCTGCCGTGCCTTCGGGAATTTGTTTGGAAATCTGACCCAGTTCGCCCGGCATTTTTGACATCAGGCTTTCCAGCCCGCCCATATTGCGCATTTGCTGGATTTGTTCTTTAAAGTCATTGAGGTCGAAGCCTTTGCCTTTTTGCAGCTTTTTCGCCATTTTGGCGGCGGCTTCTTCGTCTATGCCTTTTTGGACATCTTCAATCAGACTTAATACGTCGCCCATGCCGAGGATACGGCTGGCGATACGGTCTGGGTAGAAGGGTTCGAGTCCTGTGATTTTTTCACCGATACCGATAAATTTGATGGGTTTTCCGGTAACGTGGCGTACAGACAATGCCGCCCCACCGCGCGAATCGCCGTCCATTTTAGTCAGAATGACGCCGGTCAACGGCAAGGCTTCGTTAAATGCTTGTGCGGTGTTTACAGCGTCTTGGCCCAACATGGCATCGACGACGAATAAGGTTTCTACGGGATTGACGGCTGCGTGCAGCGCTTTGATTTCATTCATCATCTCTTCGTCAATCGCCAAGCGTCCGGCGGTATCGACCATCAAGACGTCGTAAAAGTGTTTTTTTGCATAATCAATCGCAGCAGTGGCAATTTCGACAGGTTTCTGATTGGAATCGGAAGGGAAGAAGTCAATGCCGACTTGCTCAGCCAAAAGGCGCAACTGTTCGATGGCGGCAGGGCGGTACACGTCGGCTGAAACGACCAAGACTTTTTTCTTCTGTTCGTTTTTCAGCAGGCGTGCGAGTTTGCCGACGGTGGTGGTTTTACCGGCACCTTGCAGACCTGCCATTAAAACGACAGCAGGCGGTACGGCCGCCAAGTCCAAAGAGGAATTTTCCTTGCCCATCAATTCGATCAGGGCTTGGTTGACGACACCGATAAAGGCTTGATCAGGGGTCAGGCTGCCGGTAACTTCTTGTCCGAGCGCTTTTTCTTTGACGTTGTTGACAAATTCTTTTACGACGGGCAGGGCTACGTCTGCTTCGAGCAGGGCAAGACGGACTTCCCGCAGCGCCTCTTTGATGTTGTCTTCTGTCAGTTTTGCTTGACCGCGGATATTTTTGAAAACTTTACTAAAGCGGTTGGTTAAGTTGTCTAACATGCTTGTCCTTGGTAATGATAATAGCTGCCCTGTTCGGGGCATTCTTTGCTAAAATAAAATTGAGATTATTTTACACTATCGCGTGCGGTTATGTATGCGCGCCAAGAAAGTTTGTTATGCCGACTATCCTGATTTGCCTGATATTGGTGTATGCCGGATTGGGTATATTCGTTTGGTTCAATCACAAGACCCGAGAGATTAAAGATTATCCTCTAAAAGCCGAGTTGGCTGTTTTGGGTGCTGCACTGACCATGCACGGTGCCGTATTGCTTATGCCTGTCATTCAAGACAAGATTTTGATCATGGGCTTTGGGTATTCCATCAGTTTGATTGTGTGGTTGATGCTGCTGGTGTATTTCGTTGGTAGTTTTTTCTATCGTCTGCGCGGATTACAGCTGCTTTTGTATCCGTGTGCAGCGTTTACCTTGTTATTGGGTGCACTGTTCCCTGGGAAATATGTCGGTTACCAAATCAATGATTTGCCGTTTATGTCGCACATTGGTACATCGCTGCTGGCATACGGTTTATTCGGTATTGTGACCTTGTTTGCCGTTTTGATTTTGCTGCTCAACCGTAACCTGCATAAACGACGTGTTTCCAGTTTGTCCGGTTTTCTGCCGTCTTTACTGAGTTTGGAAAAGCTCATGTTCCAGGGGATGTGGGTAGGTTTTATCTTATTAACCTATTCGGTTGTCAGCGGGACATTTTTTGCAGAGGCTGTATTCGGTAAACCCGTTACATTTACCCATAAAACCGTATTTGGTATCCTCTCATGGATAATTTACGGTGCGTTGCTGCTTAAGCACAGTATGACGGCATGGCGGGGTAAAAAAGCAGCCGTTTGGACAATCATCGGGTTTGTCAGCCTAATGTTCGCTTATGTAGGAAGCAAGTTTGTATTGGAAATCTTGCTGCAGCGTTAAGATGAGAGATATTTGGTTAATAGCGTATTTAGATTAATAAAGGTCGTCTGAAAGGGATTTCAGAAGACTTTTACTGTTGATTGAGTTTGGTTTGAGAATATTTTGAAATAAAAGTCTTTGTATTTCAGGTTGTTGTTAGGTTTTGTGGAATTTTTTGTTGTTTAGGAGTTGACGGTTTTCGAGGGGAAGGGTATAGTTCGGTTCTTCGCTGCTTCGGCGGTG
>NZ_KV800877.1:0-14308 GCF_001810355.1 Neisseria sp. HMSC074B07
ACCCGCCCAACGCGACCGCGCACGCATTACCGGTGGTGCGGGCTTTATCGGCTCGGCAGTTGTCCGCCACATCATCCAAAATACCCAAGATTCCGTCATCAATCTCGACAAATTAACTTACGCGGGCAATCTCGAATCGCTGACCGAGGTAGCCGACAGCCCTCGTTACGCTTTTGAGCAAGTAGACATTTGCGATCGTGCCGAACTTGACCGCGTGTTTACGCAACACCAGCCTGATGCTGTGATGCACTTGGCAGCGGAAAGTCATGTCGACCGCTCGATTGATTCTGCTGGCGAATTCATCCAAACCAACATCGTTGGCACGTTCAACCTGCTGGAAGCTGCGCGCGCCTATTGGCAACAGATGCCGTCTGAAAAACGCGAAGCTTTCCGTTTTCACCATATTTCCACCGACGAAGTCTATGGTGATTTGCACGGCACGGACGATTTGTTTACCGAAACCACGCCCTACGCCCCGTCCAGCCCCTATTCCGCTTCCAAGGCGTCCAGCGATCATCTCGTGCGTGCATGGCTGCGCACTTACGGCCTGCCGACCATCGTAACCAACTGTTCGAACAACTACGGTCCGTACCATTTCCCTGAAAAACTCATTCCATTGATGATTCTGAACGCACTCGACGGCAAACCGCTGCCCGTGTACGGCGACGGGATGCAAATCCGTGACTGGCTGTTTGTCGAAGATCACGCCCGAGCGCTGTATCAGGTTGTTACCGAAGGCGTTGTCGGAGAAACCTACAATATCGGTGGACACAATGAAAAAGCCAATATCGAAGTGGTTAAAACCATCTGTGCCCTGTTGGAAGAACTTGTTCCCGAAAAACCTGACGGTGTGGCACGCTACGAAGATTTGATTACCTTCGTGCAAGACCGCCCCGGTCATGACGTTCGCTACGCCATCGATGCCGCCAAAATCGGCAGGGAACTGGGCTGGAAACCGCAGGAAACGTTTGAATCCGGTATCCGCAAAACGGTGCAATGGTATTTGAACAATAAAACTTGGTGGCAAAATGTATTGAACGGCAGCTACCGTTTGGAACGTCTGGGCAAGCTGTAAACCATACCCGCCCTACATTGCAAACAACAGTCATCATCGAAAAAGGTATCTCCATGCACTCCCTGTCCCGCATTGTTTTATCGATAACTTTGACCTCTATCTTGTTCGTCTCTGCACCGATTTTGGCAAAAGAAAAACCACATCATGCCGCGCAAACGACCGTCAAGAAGACAGTAAAAGCCGATGGCAGCACTATTGAGCGGGCAGTTGTCATCATTGAAGACGACACTATGCGCGGCATTGGCGCCGAAAACCGCTGGATTGCAGAAAATATGCCGGGATACCGCAAAGTCGGACAAGCCCTGTTGCAGCAAAACGGCGGCGTCTATGACCGTATTGATGTGCAAAATGAAGCAGGCGACATCCGTTCCGTTTACTTCGATATCAAAAGCTTCTTTGGTATGGTAAACGGCAAGCCTCTTTAAAACCAAAGGTCGTCTGAAAACATTAGCCATGCACAAACTATGTTTTCAGACGACCTTAAAATCCATTTCACACATTTTGCTGATTTCAACAATCAGACCAACAAAGGACCCCCATGAAAGGCATCATCCTTGCCGGCGGCAGCGGCACGCGCCTCTACCCCATCACGCGCGGCGTATCCAAACAGCTCCTGCCCGTGTACGACAAACCCATGATTTACTATCCCTTGTCTGTATTGATGTTGGCGGGAATACGCGAAATCTTGGTCATTACCACCCCCGAAGACAATCCCTCTTTCAGACGACTGCTCGGCGACGGCAGCGATTTCGGCATCTCCATCAGCTACGCCGAACAACCCAGCCCCGACGGCTTGGCGCAAGCATTCATCATCGGCGAAGAGTTTATCGGCAACGACAACGTCTGCTTGGTTTTGGGCGACAATATTTTCTACGGTCAGTCGTTTACCCAAACCCTGAAACAAGCCGCCTCCAAAAAACACGGCGCCACCGTGTTCGGCTACCAAGTCAAAGACCCCGAACGCTTCGGCGTCGTCGAATTTGACGAAAACTTCAATGCCTTATCCATCGAAGAAAAACCAAAACAGCCCAAATCCGACTGGGCGGTAACAGGCTTATATTTCTACGACAACCGCGTCGTAGAATTTGCCAAACAAGTCAAACCGTCCGCGCGCGGCGAACTCGAAATCAGCACGCTCAACCAAATGTATCTTGACGACGGTTCATTGTCCGTCCAGCTTTTGGGGCGTGGCTTTGCATGGTTGGACACCGGTACGCATGAAAGTCTGCACGAGGCCGCCTCATTCGTCCAAACCGTGCAAAACATCCAAGACCTGCAAGTCGCCTGTCTCGAAGAAATCGCCTGGCGCAACGGCTGGCTTTCAGACGAGCGTTTGGAAGAACTCGCCCGCCCGATGGCAAAAAACCAATACGGCCAATACCTGTTACGTTTGTTGGCGGGTATAAACCGCTAAGCTCAAATCTATTGTATTCATAGCATCAAACGTAGTTTTTCTTGATTCGCTCAAGTGGAATTGAAAATATGAAAATCATTGATACCACCATTCCCGAAGTCAAACTTTTAGAACCGCAAGTCTTCGGCGACGCGCGCGGCTTCTTCATGGAAACCTTCCGCGACGAATGGTTTAAGGCCAACGTCTGCGACCGCACCTTCGTGCAGGAAAACCATTCCAAATCAGGCAAAGGCGTATTGCGCGGCCTGCATTACCAAACCGAAAACACGCAAGGCAAACTCGTCCGCGTCGTTGTCGGCGAAGTGTTTGACGTTGCCGTCGATATGCGTAAAGACTCGCCGACTTTCGGCAAATGGGCGGGCGAAATCCTGTCGGCTGAAAACAAACGCCAACTGTGGGTACCCGAAGGTTTCGCACACGGCTTTTACGTTTTGAGCGATGAAGCCGAATTCGTTTACAAATGCACGGACTATTACAACCCGAAAGCCGAACATTCGCTGATTTGGAACGATCCGACCGTCGGCATCGAATGGCCGCTGCAAGGCGAACCCAACCTGTCGCCCAAAGACTTGGCAGGTAAAATCTTGGCAGAAGCCGCAACCTTTTAAGGTCGTCTGAAAACGATTGCAGGCGGTTATCCTATTTGCCCTTATGCGGCAGAATCAGGATAATGCGCCTGCATCGATTATTCTCAAACCCAAACGGCAAACACCATGAATTTTTACGATTTACTGATTTCTCCGTTCGCAGAGTTCGATTTCATGCGTTATGCGCTGGCATCGATATTCTGTCTGGCACTCAGTGCCGCACCTGTCGGCGTCTTCCTCGTGATGCGCCGTATGAGCCTGGTCGGAGACGCATTAAGTCATGCCGTTTTGCCCGGTGCCGCGATAGGTTATATTTTCGCCGGTTTGAGCCTACCGGCAATGAGCATAGGCGGCTTTGTTGCCGGCATGCTGATGGCCCTTTTGGCAGGATTGGTCAGCCGTTTTACCACTTTGAAAGAGGATGCCAACTTTGCCGCATTTTATTTGAGCAGTCTGGCAATCGGCGTCATCTTGGTCAGCAAACAAAAGGACGGCAGCGTAGATTTACTGCATTTGCTGTTCGGTTCCGTCTTGGCAGTGGACATCCCTGCATTACAACTGATTGCCATCGCCGCCAGCATAACGATTACCGCTTTGGCAATCATCTACCGCCCCTTAGTCTTGGAAAGCATAGACCCTCTGTTCCTAAAAGCCGTTGGCGGGAAAGGCGGCTTTTGGCATGTTGTGTTTCTGGTGTTGGTGGTTATGAACCTGGTTGCCGGCTTTCAAGCACTCGGCACGCTGATGTCAGTCGGTCTGATGATGTTGCCCGCCATTACCGCCCGCTTGTGGGCAAAAAATATGGGGATGTTGATTTTATTGTCAGTCTTGCTGGCACTCTCCTGCGGCTTTGCGGGCCTGCTGTTTTCGTATCACGTCGAAATACCGTCCGGCCCCGCCATTATTTTGTGTTGCGGCGTCTTATACACCCTGTCCGTCATCTTCGGCAGCGAAGGCGGCATATTGACCAAATGGATACGCGGCAAAAAACACCGCACTGCTTGACGGCAAACCATACTCTCCAAACCAATCAACCCGTCAATCCATTGTTCCTGACCCGGTTTCATTGCCCAACTGAAACAAAAGGTCGTCTGAAAACCATCCCCTCGGTTTTCAGACGACATTTTGCCATGAATCACACTCCAACGCCCTTATTCTCCGATTCCGGTAGAAAATTCGATTATTCCCGTCCCAGCCTTGAATTTCATGTAAAAAATAGTAATAATAAGCCCTTTTCCAGCAGACCATACTGCCCGACCAACTCCCCTCAAGAAAGCACGAAACATGGCGTTAATCGTACATAAATACGGCGGCACATCAGTAGGCTCGCCCGAACGCATTAAAAACGTAGCCAAACGTGTCGCCAAAGCCCGCGCCGAAGGACACGACATCGTTGTCGTCGTATCCGCCATGAGCGGCGAAACCAACCGCCTGGTTGCGCTGGCGCACGAAATGCAGGAGCATCCCGATCCGCGCGAACTGGACGTAGTCTTGTCCACCGGCGAGCAAGTGACCATCGGCCTTTTGGCAATGGCATTGAAAGACATCGGCGTGGATGCCAAAAGCTACACCGGCTGGCAGGTCGCCCTCAAAACCGATACTTCCCACACCAAAGCCCGCATCGAAAGCATCGATGACGAAAAAATGCGCGCCGACCTCGCCGAGGGCAAAGTCGTCATCGTCGCCGGCTTCCAAGGCATCAGCAGCGAAGGCGATATTTCCACGCTCGGACGCGGCGGTTCCGACACCTCCGCCGTTGCGCTCGCCGCGGCCCTCAAAGCGGACGAATGCCAAATCTATACCGACGTAGACGGCGTTTACACCACCGACCCCCGCGTCGTGCCTGAAGCACGCCGCATGGATACGGTTACATTTGAAGAAATGATCGAACTGGCAAGCCTCGGTTCGAAAGTTTTACAAATCCGTTCAGTAGAATTCGCCGGAAAATACAAAGTGCGCCTGCGCGTACTGAGCAGCCTGCAAGACGGCGGCAACGGCACCTTAATTACCTTTGAAGAGGACGATAACATGGAAAGAGCTGCCGTAACCGGTATCGCATTCGATAAAAACCAAGCCCGCATCAACGTGCGCGGCGTACCCGACAAACCCGGCGTCGCCTATCAGATTTTAGGCGCGGTTGCCGATGCCAACATCGAAGTCGACATGATCATCCAAAATGTCGGCAGCGAAGGCACTACCGATTTCTCCTTCACCGTACCGCGCGGCGAGTACAAACAAACCATCGAAATCCTGACCAAACTGCAAGACAGCATCGGTGCCGCCGCCATCGACGGCGACGACACCGTGTGCAAAGTCTCCGCAGTCGGCTTGGGTATGCGTTCGCACGTCGGCGTTGCTGCCAAAATCTTCCGCACCCTCGCCGAAGAAGGCATCAACATCCAAATGATTTCCACCTCAGAAATCAAAGTTTCCGTCTTGATTGACGAGAAATACATGGAACTCGCCACCCGCGTCCTGCATAAAGCGTTTGATCTGGGTTAATCGGGTTATATGTTTGAAAGGTCGTCTGAAATTTTATTTTCAGACGACCTTTTTTATGAGAAACCGTAGGTTGGAATCTATATCCGATAATATCTTCTTAGCTGTTTATCGGACATCTCCTCCATAAGCGCAACCTAAAAAAGTAGTAATTGATTTTAGAATTCTGACAAGGTATAGGATATATGTGGAATATTAAAGATATTGAACATGATGAATTAATTCAATTCTTAAAGAATGAAAAATTCTACGCTTCACCTTTTAACATAAAAGATGATCAAATTAAGATAATCCATGATGGTGATTTAGCTACTTATTTTGCAACTGATGATTCAGAAGAATTTTTTCAAGATTGGCAATCTTTATGGGAAAATCAGATAGTCAATTTAAATATTTACGAAAATAGCAACATACTATCCAAAATTAATCATTTTTTGGAAGAAGAATTAAATTATTCAAAGGACTTTTGTGGCGCAACCAAAAAAGTTGGTTATGATGCTGGTACGGAAATCTCCCTCCTTTTTAATAATATGGAGGGAGATATGCTAAAACTTTTATTATGCGTTGCCCATAATAAAACATCTCCATTTATTGAAAAAATGAGGCTAATTTATCTCAATAATGGTTTTCCATGTGGATATGAAGGTTCCTATCCTAATGGAAAATTTGTGGTCTTTTCTAATAAATAAATTATCAGCAGTCTGTAGGTTAATCTGTGATATCTGAAGAGAGTTTAAGCAGATTTGGCGCGTTATTCATAAAAATATTTTTAAGTTTGCTATATCAATACCCAATAATTGGATTCCCTCTCCAAGGTCGTCTGAAAATAAGAAACCTTTTTTACCACCGTCGGACTAACAGATTATCAACGCAATATTTAAGGAGCTTTATGACTGCTTTCATCCGCTTCGTTTCAGTGTTGCTGACCGCATCCGCATTGACTGTCAGCGTAAGCGCCGCTGCCAAACCCGTTGCTGGAAAACGCGTCGCGGTGCAGTCGTCCAAAGGCAAGGTCATGCTGCCAGCCGGGTATGCCAAAATGATTAACGACTTTCCCGAGCCTGATCCGAAACTGCTGGAGCCGATCCCTATTTCAAATGTGAAATCGCCATACGGACGGGCGGATTTGATTAAATTTTTCGAAATCGTTTTACAGTCTCATTCGGAATTGATGGCGGCACAAGATGAATTTAACCGAGCCGGAGAAAATTCGACACATTCTCCAGAATTTTTTGAAGCTGCAAAAAAGCTGGATGCTGAGTGGAAAAAAGTTACCGGAAGGTTTTTGGATGCTGATTTCCGCGATTCTGAAATTAAAGCAGTGGTTAACCGGAGGGTCGAAATCAACATATTGGCAAGTCATGTCTTGGAATATTTGATAAAACATCAAAAAACCTTGATGGGTGACGGAGAAAAAAACCCTGAAATAAACCAATTGGATGTAATGGCTTTTCTAGAAAAACGAAATAAAGCTCAAGAAGGAGTTAAGAAAAGCAATGCAGAAATATTGAAAGCCGTCCGTGCATTAAAGAAAAAATATTCCCTATAATCCCCCCAAAGGTCGTCTGAAAACGCTACCGAAGCCGTTTCAGACGGCCTTTTTGCAAACTGATTGATAACATATTAAAACCATATCCCAAGCCTGCCGAAATATGCCATAATAGCCACGCAGCGCGCTTTTGCGCCGCATTCGAAAAGAAAAACCTAACCTACAAGAGAATATCCCATGACT
The DNA here is from genome assembly GCF_001810355.1 of Neisseria sp. HMSC074B07. Taxonomy (NCBI): domain Bacteria; kingdom Pseudomonadati; phylum Pseudomonadota; class Betaproteobacteria; order Neisseriales; family Neisseriaceae; genus Neisseria; species Neisseria sp. HMSC074B07. The sequence goes on from NZ_KV800877.1 coordinate 7,308, forward strand.
AGCAAAGCCACCATTATCTACACCCATACCGACGAAGCCCCCGCGCTGGCGACCCAATCCCTGCTGCCGATTGTGCAGGCGTTTACCCGCCATGCCGGTATCGAAGTCAAAACCAGCGATATTTCCCTGTCCGGCCGCATTCTGGCGGCGTTCCCCGAATATCTGACCGAAGCGCAGCGCGTACCCGACGCGCTTGCCGAGTTGGGCGAACTGGTGAAACAGCCCGACGCCAACGTGATCAAACTGCCGAACATCAGCGCGTCCGTACCGCAACTGACCGCCGCGATTAAAGAATTGCAGGCAAAAGGCTTTGCCGTCCCCGATTACCACGCCGACCCGCAAACCGATGAAGAAAAAGCCGTGCGCGAACGTTACGACCGCATCAAAGGCAGCGCGGTCAACCCCGTTTTGCGCGAAGGCAACTCCGACCGCCGCGCGCCTAAAGCAGTGAAAAATTTTGCGAAAAAAAATCCGCACAGCATGGGCGCATGGACCAAAGATTCCAAAACCCACGTTGCCACCATGCAAAGCGGCGACTTTTTCCATAACGAACAATCCGTTACCGTACCCGATGCGACTTCCGTATCCATCGTGTTCACCGACAAACAAGGCAACAAAAAAGAGCTGCGCGAGCCCGTCGCCCTGAAAGCCGGCGAAATCATCGACGCGACCGTGATGAGCAAAAAAGCCCTGCTCGCCTTCCTTGCCGAGCAAGTAAAAGACGCGAAGGCAAAAGGCGTATTGTTCTCGCTGCACATGAAAGCCACCATGATGAAAGTGTCCGACCCGATTATCTTCGGACACGCCGTCAAAGTGTTCTTCGCGCCTGTTTTTGAAAAATTCGGCGACAAACTGGCTGCCGCCGGCGTCAATGTCAACAACGGCTTCGGCAACCTGCTTGCCAATCTGGACAAACTGGATGCGGACACCCGCGCTGCCGTCGAAGCCGAAATCGCTGCCGTTTACGCTGCCAACCCCGATTTGGCGATGGTCGATTCCGACAAAGGCATTACCAACCTGCACGTTCCCAGCGATGTCATCGTCGATGCTTCCATGCCTGCAATGATTCGTAACTCCGGCCGTATGTGGGACAAAAACGGCAAAGCGCAAGACACCAAAGCCGTGATTCCCGACAGCAGCTACGCCGGCGTTTATCAAGCAACCATCGATTTCTGCCGCGAACACGGCGCATTCGATCCGACAACCATGGGTACCGTGCCCAACGTCGGTCTGATGGCGCAGGCAGCCGAAGAATACGGTTCGCACAATAAAACCTTCGAAATCGAAGCCGACGGTCAGGTTCAAGTCATTGATGCGGCGGGAAAAGTCCTGATGCAGCACGACGTTGAAGCAGGCGACATCTGGCGTATGTGCCAAACCAAAGACGCGCCCGTCAAAGACTGGGTACAACTCGCCGTCAACCGCGCCCGCCTGAGCAACACGCCCGCCGTGTTCTGGCTCGACGAAAACCGTCCGCACGATAAAAGCCTGCTCGCCAAAGTCAAAGCCTACCTTGCCGAGCTGGATACTAACGGCCTCGACATCCGCGTCCTCGCCCCTGAAGAAGCAGCCAAGTTCAGCTTGGGTCGTCTGAAAAACGGCGAAGACACCATTTCCGTAACCGGCAACGTCCTGCGCGATTATCTGACCGACCTGTTCCCGATTTTGGAACTCGGCACCAGCGCGAAAATGCTTTCCATCGTTCCCCTCATGAACGGCGGCGGTATGTTTGAAACCGGCGCGGGCGGCTCCGCTCCGAAACACGTCCAACAGTTCCTCGAAGAAAACCACCTGCGCTGGGACTCGCTGGGCGAATTCCTCGCGCTCGCCGTATCGTTTGAACATCTGGCGCAAAAAACCGGCAACACCAAAGCCCAAGTCCTCGCCGACACGCTGGATGCCGCCACCGAAAAACTGCTGTTGAACGACAAATCGCCCAAACGCAAAGCAGGCGAACTCGACAACCGCGGCAGCCATTTCTACCTCACCCTCTACTGGGCACAAGAGTTGGCAGCGCAGGATAAAGACGCAGAGTTGAAAGCAGCGTTTGCGCCGCTGGCCAAATCGTTGGCGGAAAACGAAGCCAAAATCGTTGCCGAGCTTTCCGCCGCACAAGGCAAAGCAGCCGACATCGGCGGCTACTACGCTCCCGACGCAGCCAAAGCCATGCGCCCGAGCGCAACGTTCAATCAGGCATTGGCAAAGCTGTAAAAGTATTACGGTAAGGCTGTAAATATGAAAGGTCGTCTGAAAACCTGTATTTAAAGGTTTTCAGACGACCTTTTTGATTAACTTTAAACCAGTACGGCGTTGCCTCGCCTTGGCTCAAAGAGACATTCTCTAAGGTGCTGAAGCACCAAGTGAATCGGTTTCTGTACTGTCTGTACTGTCTTGCGGTTTCATCGCCTTGTCCTGATTTAAAGTTAATCCACTATATTTCATGCATTCTCCGCTCAGAAATCCTTTTTTAAACTTAGACGCCCCCTGACCTACTTTTAATTTATCTATGCGTCTCATACGATATTGCGGCGCATTTGAAACAGTACAAAAAACTAAAGACCGTCCGAGAAACGGGCGGTCTTAGATATTGTGAGGAATTTCAGCATTATTCCTTAGCGTGCTTTCGGTGTAGTCGGTGCAACTGGTTTTCCAGTGAACGAAGCACGTTTTGCGGCTTGAAAGATAGCCAATCGTCTACGATGTTGCATCATTATTTCCTTTCTTTTTCTATTATTTGGATTATTCCCGGTTCTATAAACCGGATGCCCTATCTATACCATTTATTTTTTCAAATAAAATATAGTACAGTTATTGTGAGATGCTATGGAGAACATCATAAATGCTTTATCCGTTGATGAACAGAGGATTTTTGTAAATTTATGATTTTATTCTTTAATCGGAAAATAAAAACGGACTGACCTGATTTACCACAGCCAGTCCGTCTTTATATAGTGGATTAACTTTAAACCAGTACGGCGTTGCCTCGCCTTGGCTCAAAGAGACATTCTCTAAGGTGCTGAAGCACCAAGTGAATCGGTTTCTGTACTGTCTGTACTGTCTGCGGCTTCGTCGCCTTGTCCTGATTTAGTTAAGCCACTATAGTATTCCGTCAATAAATTCAATGCTTCCCGATATTTATCAACTGTTTTCTGAATAACATCGCTAGGGACGTCCGGTGCCGGAGCTTTTTTGTTCCAACCGCTTTGCTCCAACCAATCCCGAACAAATTGCTTGTCAAAAGACGGCGGATTAGTGCCGACTTGATATTGATCAGCCGGCCAAAAGCGGCTGGAATCGGGCGTCAGCACTTCATCCATCAGGGTTAATGTACCGTTTTCATCCAGCCCGAATTCAAATTTGGTATCGCATATGATGATACCGCGTGATTTTGCATATTCTGCAGCTTCCGTATAAAGCTGAATGGCTTTAGCGCGCACTTCAGCCGCCAACTCTTTACCGATAATGCGTTCGCATTCTTCAAAACTGATGTTTTCATCATGATCGCCGACGGCAGCCTTGGTGGACGGGGTAAAAATCACTTCCGGAAGCTGCTGCGCTTCTTTCATCCCTTCGGGAAGTTTGATGCCGCAGACAGAACCGTTTTTTTGGTAATCTTTCCACCCGCTGCCCGCCAAATAACCACGCACAATCGCCTCTACTTTGACAGGAGTCAGTTTCTTGGCGACAACTGCGCGTTTCTCGATGGCTTTGGCTTCACGTTCAGGCAACACATCATAAACCGTATCGCCGGTAAAATGATTGGGCATGATATGCGCCAGTTTTTGAAACCAGAAATTGGAAATCTGCGTCAGAATTTCTCCTTTACCCGGAATCGGATTGTCTAAAATCACGTCAAATGCAGACAATCGGTCGGATGCGACCATCAACATGCGCTTGCTGTCGATTTCGTATAAATCTCGCACTTTTCCAGAGTAAATCTTTTTCAAGCTGATTTCGGACATTTCAGGTTTCTCCCTTCGCTGACTCGGTTTAAACAGGATTCCGTTATTTTATCCGAATTTGGATTTTTGGGTCAGATTGTTTACAAAATAGGTCGTCTGAAAACGTTTTGCACGGATGCAGACGCTTTCAGACGACCTTATCAATCCTAAGTATAGCTAATCAGAGATTAGATGCTAGGAACTTGGGTTTGTTGTTGGATGCTGTTTACAGCTGACAGAGAGTAGTAATCGCCATGACCGGTTACTTCGTAGGTGCTGCCATCGGCGAACTTGAAGTTTTCGATCTTATGGTTGTTACCGGAGAACCAGTCGTCAATGGTAACAGTGTCACCGCCGCCGACAGATACGGTCAGGCTGTTGCCTGTTTTGCTCAACAACACGTCGGAAGCAGAAATACCTTTGCCGAATTGCAGGGTATCGTTACCGCTTTCGTCTTGGATGGTGTCGCGACCGTAACCTTTATCGAAGAAGTAGGTATCGTCGCCGGTACCGCCGATCAGGACATCGTTGCCGATGCCGCCGTCGAGGTAGTCGTTACCGTCTTTACCCACCAGGCAGTCATCGCCTGCCAAGCCGTACAGGTGGTTGTTGCCGGAGTTACCGTTGATGTCGTTGTTCAGAGCGTTACCGGTACCATTGATGTTGCCAGAACCTTGCAAGAACAGGTGTTCAACGTTGTCGGTCAGGGTGTAGTCGATTACGCTGCGAACGGTATCGATACCGCCGTTAGCATTACCGTATTCGATAACTTGGTCGCCTTTGTGGTCAACAAAGTAAACGTCATTACCATCACCACCGCGCATGATGTCAGCGTCAGAACCGCCGTTCAGGTAGTCATTGCCGTCACCGCCTTGCAGGTAGTCTTTACCGCCTTGACCGTACAGGGAATCACCGTTGTTGTCACCTTGCAGAGTGTCGTTACCGTCACCACCGTAAATCACGTCAGCACCGTCGCCACCGTAGATAACGTCATCACCGCCTGTACCGTAAATGGTATCTTTCTTATCAGTACCTACGGTTTTGGTCAGACCGTCTTTATCTTTGGTTGAACCATCGACATGGATGATGTTACCCGGATTTTTGTCATCATGGCCGTAAGTATTTTGTTGGTTTTGATCGTCAACGCAATCTTTGCAGTCTTTATCGTTGGGTTTAGGCTGCGGTTTTGGTTGTGGTTTAGGTTGCGGTTGCGGTTGGGGTTTAGGCTGCGGCTGAGGTTGTGGCTGCGGCTTAGGTTGGGGTTGTGGGTGGGGTTGTGGGTGGGGTTGAGGTTGTGGTTTTGGCTCAACCGGTGGGCAGTAAGGATCAACATGCTTCGGAGGAACCGGTTTTGGAGCCGGTTTAGGGTAATAAGGTTTACCCGGGTTGCAGTTGAAATCGATGATGATGCATTTGTACGCAGGTTTCGGCGGAGGGCAGTAGGCGCCATGACCGAATTTGCCGTGAGGCATTTTGAAGCCGTGTGAAGAACCGTAGTTATGGAAACCGCCTTTGTAACCGAAACCGCCATGGCTCGGTGGGCAGTAAGGATTGTACGGTTTGACCGGAGGGCAATATGCGTTGAAGTGGCCTTTGGATGAGTAGCCGCCATAATGATAAGTCATAATAAATCACTCCCAGAATATAATTAAGAAGCATAGGCCTTTTGACAAAAATACAGACCAGCCAAACTGCCTACATTGTTATTTTAGTGATATTTCGCAGAAAACTTACATTCTCGTCGCTAACGGTAAAAATTTTGGATAAATGGAAATTTATTTTTCCATGATAATGAACAATATTACATTGGAAACCAACCCTGTTATTTTCATCATGATGCAATATCATGATTATTTTAACCAAATGAAAATACAATACGCCATAAAAATATTATTCATATATTTCAATAGTTTTTTAAGAATTGCTAGTTTTTACTCAATCCCGCTCATTTCTCATTCAATTGAAAATCTCCCTCCCCATCCTTACCCATCAAGGTTTTATTGCATTATCATTTATTTTGACATACGAATATAATTTAAACTTTTTTACACTTTAATTTTCATCTTACAAAACAAACAGATAAATTACCGAACTATATCAATCTTGATTACCGGGCAATAATCCGTTGCAAAATGACAAAAGGGTCGTCTGAAAATACGTTTTTCAGACGACCCTTTTGGGTACCACTCAAATCCATTGGCTGCAAAACCGTATCAAAATTGCACCCGTTGCGCATTGGAAATTTCACGTTCATTCTCAATACTGAAATTTGCCCTTACATACTGCCCGAAAAGTTTCGCGGTCATACTTTGCGGGAAACGCCTCAACGTAGCGTTATAGGTGCGGACAGCCTGAATATAGTTGTTCCTTGCTTGATTAATCCGGTTTTCCGCCTCTTCAAGGCGCGTAGTCAGACGCTGATAATCCAAGCTTTCCGCCAAAAGCGGATAATGGTCTGAAATCAGCGTCATTTGCGTCAAAATTCCGCTCAATTCTCCCTGAACCTCCTGAAAACGCTTCAATTTCGCCGGGTTGGCAGCCTCCTCCAAATTTAGATTCATACGGACCGCCCGACTTTGAACGTCAGACAACTTGAACAAAATATCCTCTTCAGGGCCGGCATACGTCTTAACGACATTCGATAAATCGGACACCAATGCCGAACGCTGACCGTATTGCTTCATCACTTCCACCCAAGCATGTTTGATATCCTGTGCTTGAGCATGCATCACATAATAGCTGCGCCCGACAATACCTATTACCAATACTGCCAATACTATCGGCCACCATTTTTTCCACATCAACCACATACTCCGTGAATATACGCAACATTCCATACCGTATTCATTTTTTCAGACGACCCCAATCTGTATAAGAGGTCGTCTGAAAACCATCGAGCAGTATATCTCTAAGCTGTCCCTACTCGGATAAAAATCAAACAAACAAAATTATTTTCAGATAATCGGTATCGTTGCGAAGTTTGCACTATAATATATCAGGCATTGGCAGACTCACTACCGCATCGGATTTTTATAGTGGATTAACTTTAAACCAGTACGG
>NZ_KV800877.1:14408-18506 GCF_001810355.1 Neisseria sp. HMSC074B07
GTCCTGATTTAAATTTAATCCACTATATTATTCCTCTTGCAAAAATCAGCATGATTTCAGGTTTAAATCCGCTTTCCATCTTTTTCGGAAACAAGCGGGGTCGTCTGAAAATAGAAAATGGGAAGCATCTTCTGCTTTCGTTTCTACGCAGGGATGATGCAGTTAAGATGTCCCAGCCTGAATTTGCAAAAGGGTTATTTCACAAAATGGTCTTATTGGCGGGTCAAACATCTGCCCAACCGTCTTCCAATCTGTTTTGTCTTGAATGTACTGTTTCAGCGTTCCCGAATAATGAATTCGGACGCTTGCCCAAATCGTTCCAATTGCCGTCCTTTTAATCCGGCAATACTTTTTTAAAACTTTCAAACGAGGAGAAACCATATGCGAACCCTGTTAACCGGTTCAAAAGGACAATTGGCGCGTTGCTTTCGCGACCGCCTGCCTGAAAATTGGGAATTGATTGCCACCGATTCGACATCCTTGGATATTACAGATACCGAAGCCGTTCGCAATATGGTTCAAAACTTCCAACCCGACGCCATAGTCAATGCAGCGGCCTTTACCGCAGTCGATAAAGCAGAGGCCCATGTCAGCACCGCATTTGCCGTCAACGCCACCGCCGTCCACAACCTTGCCTCTGCCGCCCGCGCCTGCCAAGCCCGCTTTATCCATATCTCTACGGACTATGTGTTCGACGGCACAAACAAGACCCCATACAAAGAGCAAGACTATACCAACCCGCAAAGCGTGTATGGGCGCACTAAAGTCTCAGGCGAACTGCTCGCTTTGGCAGCCAATCCGGACAGCGTCATCATCCGTACCTCATGGCTATTCAGCGAATACGGTAACAACTTTGTCAAAACCATGATCAGACTAGCAGGAGAACGGGACAACCTCTCCATCGTTCATGACCAAACAGGCAGCCCTACTTATGCCGGCGACCTTGCCCAAGCCATCATTACTTTGCTGCAGCAACCCGTTGCCCCACGGGGTATTTATCACTACGGCGGCAATAAATCGGTAACATGGTATGAATTTGCCCAAGCCATTTTCCAAGCGGCGCAACAGCAAGCCCCTAATTTCAGAGTTCCGCAACTGAACGCCATCACGACCGACCAATACCCCCTACCCGCCCCGCGTCCTGCTTACAGCATTATGGACTGCCAAAAAATAGAAAACAAATGCGGCATCAAGGCATCCGATTGGCAAAAAGCGTTAAATGAAATCATCGGCAAGCTGGATAACTGACTAGCACCCTCTGCCATATAAAACAAAAGACCGCAACAAACGAAGCGGTCTTTTGTTTTACTCAAAATATACCGGCAATCAAACGAAATATCATATCGCCACCATCAACACTTTCTCATAAGGTCGTCTGAAATTTCAGACGACGTATTCAGTCGATAACACCCAATTCCTGTAATCCCCGCAACACCCCATCCTCGTCCACACTCGGGCATACAAATTTTGCCACAGCCTTTGCCTCAGCCTCGCCATTCCCCATTGCCACTCCAAATCCGACAGTAGACAACATTTCCAAGTCGTTGAAGCTGTCACCAAATGCCATAACATCCTTCATTTCAATCCCCAGCTTGCCTACGGCATGAGCAATTCCCCTTGCCTTAGAACCTTCAGAACGAAGCATATCCATGGCACATTCATGCCACCGAACCAATTTAAATCCGTTTTGTTGAATTTCATCTTCAATGGCGCGTTCTTGATTGGAGTCTGCAAAGATCAGCATTTGATACACTTTTGCCCGATGAAAATATTCTTTATCCACCAAAAAATCGGGAAAAATATGCGCCAATGCATCTTTAACAAGCGATGAAGGGCTGGAAACCGCAATTTTATTGTTATTCACAAAGGCGTAATCAATATTTTTATTATCCAACGACGCGCATATTTCCATCATATTCGCAGAGTCCATCGGATATTCCTGCAATACTTCCCCGTGAAACGACGTATATTGCCCATTAATGGTCACCAGCATATCGATTCCGCTTTCACGGATCAGCTCCCGTACTTTTTTCGGAATAGCCGCAGGAGGACGACCTGTTGCAATCGCAGTCAATATCCCTTTCTCTTTCAACGCACCCATTGCTTTATAAACGGAAGGTCTCAGGGTATCGGTATATTTTCGATAGAGGGTGTCATCAATATCGAAGAAGATAATTTTCGGATTTTTCATAAGCGGGCAAACAAAAGTTTCATCATTTCAAAGTTCGGCTATTGTACCGCCAACCTAATCAAAAGAATATCTGATTGATATATTTAAATATTCATGAACACAAGCAACCAGAGTTTTATTTTTTTGGAGATACAAAAAAGACAAGCCCCTGAAAATTCAGGGGCTTGTCAAAATCTGGCACGCCCACGGGGAATCGAACCCCGGTTACCGCCGTGAAAGGGCGATGTCCTAACCGCTAGACGATGGGCGCAGAAATTTTCTATTGGCGCACCCGGAGCGATTCGAACGCCCGACCCTCTGGTTCGTAGCCAGATACTCTATCCAACTGAGCTACGGGTGCACTGAAAGAAAGAAAGATTTGGATTATATTTTCCCATACAGGGCTTGTCAAGGGTTTTCTTGGATAAACGATGTGCAAAGTGTAGAATACTGCCCTGTTGTGTGAATTTTCAGGAATTTAGGATGTTTCATCTTTCTCGCTGGTTGAGATTATCGGAAGCTTTTACCCGATTGAACCGCCCTGTTGTGGTCGTTGATTTAGAATCTACCGGCGGCAATCTGTATCAAGACAGGGTGACGGAAATTGCCTTTCTGCGCTTTGAAAACGGCCGGGTAGAACATTACGAACAATTGATCAACCCGGGAAAGCCGATTCCTGAATTTGTCGTCCAACTGACCGGCATTACCAATGAAATGGTGGCGCAGGCTCCCGCTTTCGACCAAATTGCTCCCGACATACTGCCTTTACTGCGCGGCTCTTTGATTGTGGCGCACAACAGCCGTTTCGACTACACCTTCCTGCGTCATGAATTTTGTCGTGCAGGCATCGATTTTGCCGCTCCGGCATTGTGTACCGTCCAACTGTCCCGCCGCCTGTACCCTCAATTTTATAAACACAATCTTGACAGCATTATCAGCAGAATGGGCATTCAAACGGACGAGCGGCATCGTGCGTTAGCCGATGTTTTGGCACTTGCCGATTATTTGGAACACAGTCTGAAAGAGAAAACCTTGGAAGAATGGGATAATCACTGCCGCGCTCTGATGAATCCGAAAATGCTGCCGACGCAGCTATCCGATTCTTTAGCTGCCAAACTCTATTCATTACCCGATACGGTAGGCGTGCTGGTGTGGTTTGACCATTCAGGAAAAGTGCATTCTGTCGAGGCGTATGAAAAAACGTATAGCGAAATCGCCGCCCTACTCCACAGCAAAGAAGGCTTGCACTATGTTCAAAATGCCGCAGATGTGAAATTCATCCCCGCAGTAGGGAGCCTGCATGCCTTGTGGTTGAAAGCGCAGGTTATGCAGGAATATCAAGAGGAGTTATCTGCACCATTTCCCCTCAAGCAATTGAATCCCAAAACATTTATGACTGTTAAGTTCATCCCCGACGAACATGGCGTACTGAAGGCACGAATTGTGCCGCTAGACAACGGCAGCAGCACCACCCGCCCTTACGGTTTGTTTATCCACAAAAAAGCGGCAAAACGCGCATTGAACATCTGGGCGCAAGAACATAATTTCTGTCCCGATGCCTTAAACATTTTGCCGGTCAGTCACGCACAGGGAGCGCCATGCCCCGTGCAGGCTGTCGGCAAGTGCAATGGGACATGCCATAAAGGTGACGGAATCGAAGAACAAAATACCCGAATTCATGCCATGGCATCCAAGCTGCCTGTTGCCGACTGGGGGAAAGTGCATGAAGTGGAAATCACGGAAACAGACGAATTATCAGGCCGCCGCGTCATCATGCGCTGCGCCGGAGGAGCCTTGGAGCTGCCGAACGGACACTGGTATTTCGACAACCTGCTGCCGTCTATATTAAAAATTAAATTCAAACGAGACAGACAAAATATCCGCGTTATCGCTTGAGTATAGTGGATTAACTTTAAACCAGTACGGCG
>NZ_KV800877.1:18606-33898 GCF_001810355.1 Neisseria sp. HMSC074B07
TTGTCCTGATTTAAATTTAATCCACTATATATTGACGTAAGCGGACGAACAAAAAAGAGGTCGTCTGAAAACCAAGCTGGCGTTTTCAGACGACCTTTTATCATTACTGAGCATTATCCAAATCTACGGCTTATCACAGCTGTTTCAAATACAAAACCTCAATCCGTCATAAGATTTAAAGCGGAACAGACAAATCAAATTGCTTCAGTAAACTGACGGTTTCATAAACGGGCAGCCCCATCACACCGGTAAAGCTGCCTTGCAAATACTCGACAAACACGCCGCCCAAGCCTTGGATTCCGTATGCACCGGCTTTATCCATCGGTTCGCCGCTTTGAATGTAGGCAAGGATTTCGTCAGGGGATAAGGTTTTGAAACGCACATCGCTGGTTTGCAAGACGCTGCGCGTTTCGCCTTGCCAATACACGCATACGGCAGTCAGCACTTGATGGGTTTGTCCTGACAACTGTCCAAGCATTGCGACGGCATGCTCTTGGGTTTCGGGTTTGCCGAGGATATGGTTTTGATAGGCAACGGTGGTATCGGCGGTCAGAATGGGAAATTCGGGCGGCGTATCATGTTGTGCAAACCATTGGGCGACGGCGGCAGCGTTCTTTTCGTTCGCCATACGCTGAACATAATCGGCGGCATTTTCGTCAGGAAATGGCGTTTCATCGATATCGGCGGGAATGCGCCGAATTTGGTAGCCTAAGTTTTCAAGGATTTCGCGGCGGCGCGGGCTGCCGGAGGCAAGATAAAGTGTCTGCATAAGTTTTCAGATATTTGAGATACGGATTTTGGGGATTTAATCGATAAGGCAGAGAGGCATACGGAAAGGTCGTCTGAAAATTTTCAGACGACCTTTCTAATCGTTAATCGTGTTGATCCAATTGATAAATTTGGGCAACGGCATCGACCAGATTGCTGTTTTCCGAGCCTGCCTTATTGAGGGTTTGAGTGGGAGAGTGGAGGAGTTTGTTGGTCAATTGGATGGAGAGCCGCTCCAATACCTCTTCCGCCGATGCGCCTTTGGCAAGCTGTTTCATCGCATTTTCCAAAACCTGCCTGCGGGCGCGTTCACCTTCGTCACGCAGGGCGCGGATAAGGGGGACGCTTTGGCGGCTTTGTTGTTGGCGGACAAACTCACCGACCTTTTTCTCCACCATAGCTTCGGCTTCGGCAGCCGCTTTTTGGCGGGCCTCCTTGCCGTTTTGAACGATGCCCATCATGTCGTCAACAGTGTAGAGATAAGCGTCGCCCAGCTCCCCCACTTCAGCTTCGATATCGCGCGGAACGGCAAGGTCGAGCAGGAACATGGGCATATTGAGACGCAGGCGCAATGCGCGTTCCACCATGCCTTTGCCGACCAACGGGAGCTGGCTGGCGGTAGAGGAAACGACGACATCGTATTCGTGCAGGATATCGGGCAACTCTGTCAGCAGGCAAGGCTCGGCATTCAGTCCGAGTTTGTCGCACAACTCTTGGGCGCGCGGCAGGGTACGGTTGGCAACGGTAATGAGTTTGGGACTTTTGGCGGCGAAATAGGTGGCGACCAATTCAATCATTTCGCCCGCGCCGATAAATAGAACGTTCAGATCGCCGATATCGGGAAAAATCTGTTCGGCAAGCTTGACGGATGCGGAAGCCATCGAAACGGAATTCTCGCCGACGGCGGTGTCGGTACGCACTTCTTTAGCAACGGCAAACGTTTTTTGAAACAATGCGTTGAGGTTGGTATTGATGCTTTCTTGTTCTTGGGCGACACGCACGGCATCTTTAATCTGTCCCAAAATCTGCGGCTCACCCAACACCATGGAATCCAATCCGCAGGCAACGCGGAAAGCGTGGCGGATGGTTTCGTTGTTGTCCAAGGTATAAAGATAGGGGCGGATTTCTTCGGCGGGCAGGTTGTGGTATTGCGCCAGCCATTCGATAATTTGCTCGGTTTCGCCGACGCAGTAAAGCTCGGTGCGGTTGCAGGTCGATAGAATTACTGCCTCCTTCGCTGCTTTGCTTCGAGCAAGGTTGCGGACGGCCTCGGGCAGGCTTGCTGCGGTGAATGCCAGCTTCTCGCGTATACTCAAAGGCGCAGTTTGGTGGTTGAGTCCGACGGCGGTAAGTTGCATGGGATAAGGTGGGAGAGATGGTATGTGTCGGCGGGTATTATAGCTTAACTTGACTTTGAAATGAATGTGTTGGCTTCCAAACAAACAGTGCAATTGGCAAAATTTAGATTACCCGGGGTCGTCTGAAAACATCAGATTCATATAACGAAATCATCTTTAAATCGAACAAACCATTCTTTCCCATTTTCAGACGACCTGATTAAAGTAGCTCCAAACTGAGAATAAGGAGCACCCTATGACTACCACCGCCGACCCGCGCGCCAAGCTGCCCGACACCCCGCTTTCCGGCAACGAAGCCCTGAAAGACCGCAGCGACTATCTGCACGGTACCATCAAAGACGATTTGACCGACGACTTTACCGGCGGCTTTACCGCCGACAATTTCCAGCTCATCCGTTTCCACGGCATGTACGAGCAGGACAACCGCGACATCCGCGCCGAGCGTACCGACCAAAAACTCGAACCTTTAAAAAACATGATGTTGCGATGCCGTCTGCCCGGCGGCATCATCACGCCGGCGCAGTGGCTGGGCATAGACAAATTTGCCGGCGATCACACCATTTACGGTTCCATCCGCCTGACCAACCGCCAAACCTTCCAATACCACGGCATTTTAAAAACCGATTTGAAGCTGGCGCACCAGTCCCTGCACAAACTCGGCCTTGATTCCATCGCCACCGCCAGCGACGTCAACCGCAACGTACTTTGCACCAGCAATCCCGTTCAAAGCCCGCTGCACCAAGAAGCCTACGAATGGGCGAAACGCATCAGCATGCACCTTCTGCCGCGCACCATGGCATACGCCGATGTCTGGCTGGGCGGCGAAAAAGTGTTCACCACCGAACCGACCGAACCGCGCAACAAAGAAATCGCCGACGATGTCGAGCCGATTTTGGGCAAAACCTATCTGCCGCGCAAATTCAAAACCGCCGTCGTCATCCCGCCTGACAACGATGTGGACATCCATTCCAACGACTTAGGCTTTGTCGCCATTGAAGAAAACGGCAAACTTGTCGGCTTCAACGTCCTTGTCGGCGGCGGACTGTCCAGCGAACACGGCAACACCAAAACCTACCCCAACACCTCTTACGAATTCGGCTTCGTCCCCCTCGAATATACCCTCAACGCTGCCGAAGCCGTCGTCAGCACCCAGCGCGACTGGGGCAACCGCAGCGACCGCAAAGCCGCGCGCACCCGCTACACCCTCCAGCGCGTCGGCGTTGACGTGTTCAAAGAAGAAGTCGAAAAGCGCATGGGCATCAAGTTCGAACCCATCCGCCCCTACGCTTTCACCCATCGCGGCGACCACATTGGCTGGGTTAAAGGCCTCGAAGGCAACTGGCATCTGACCCTGTTCATCGAAAACGGCCGCCTGCTCGACTACCCCGGCAGACCGTTGAAAACCGGCGTGCGCGAAATCGCCAAAATCCACCCCGGCGACTTCCGTCTGACCGCCAACCAAAACCTCGTCGTCGCCAACGTCCCGCCCGAGCTGAAAGACACCATAGACAAAATCGCCAAAGAACACGGCTTAATCAGCAAATCCATCACCATCCAGCGCGAAAACTCCATGGCGTGCGTCGCCCTGCCGACCTGTCCACTGGCAATGGCGGAGGCCGAACGCTTCCTACCGTCATTCTCCGACAAAATCGACGAAATGTTCGCCAAATACGGCTTGGAAGACGAATACATCGTCCTGCGCGTCACCGGCTGCCCAAACGGTTGCGGCCGCGCCATGCTCGCCGAAATCGGCTTGGTCGGCAAAGCCGTCGGCCGCTACAACCTCTACGCAGGCGGCAACCGCGAAGGCACACGCATCCCGCGCCTGTTTAAAGAAAACATTACCGAACCCGAAATCCTCGAAATCGTCGACGGCTGGGTCGGCAACTGGGCGCAAAACCGCCTCGACGACGAAGGCTTCGGCGACTTTGCCGTCCGTACCGGCATCGTCAAACCCGTCCTCGATCCACCGCGCGATTTTTGGGCTTGAAAACCTGTTGGCAGATTAAGAAACAAAGTTGGAAATCAAAAGGTCGTCTGAAAATCTGCAATGCTTGTTTTCAGACGACCTTTTGATTGTTTAAACCGACTTATTAAATTATTTCGCAGCCTTAAACGCGTCGGTAACCTGTTTGGAAGCGTTCAGCAATTCTTGCGCGCCGCCCGCCGCCAAATAGGTTTCGGGAACGAGGTAAACCACTTGTCCTTTTTTCCATGCGGTCGTTTCGGCGACCAGCGGATTGTTCAACACGTCTTTCGCAGCCTGTCCTTCTTCGCCGATGGCCGCGCCCCTGTCAAGGACAAACAGCCAATCGGGATTTTTCTCTTTCAGGTATTCGAAGCTGACGGGCTGACCGTGGCTGCCTTCTTTGATGGCTTCGTCAACGGCCGGAACACCGATGTCTTTGTGCAGCCAGCCGCCCAGTCGTGAAGACGGACCGAAGGCGGACAGTTTCCCGCCGTTGACCAGAATCACCAAACCCTTGCCTTTACCTTGCGCGGCAGCTTTTGCGGCTTCAAAAGATGCGTCGATTTCCGCCTTCAGCTTGTCGGCTTCCGCCTGTTTGCCGAAGATTTGCGCCAGCGCGTCGATACGCTCTTTGGCACTGTCTTTGAGGTTGGCGGTATCGGCGGTCATCTCGATGGTCGGCGCAATGGCGTTCAACTTGTCAAACGCTTTGGCTGCGCGGCTGCCGATAATGATGAGCTGCGGCTTGTAGGCGTTGAGCGCTTCGTAATCCGGCTCGAACAGCGTACCGGCAGGTTTTGTCGCTTTGAAATATTCGTCCAAATAAGGCAGCAGGTTTTTGTCGATGGACAAACCGGTTTTCACGCCCAATTTGTTTAAAGTATCGAGCATGCCCAAATCGTAAACGGCGATACGTTCGGGATTTTGCGGCACTTTCGCGTCGCCGCGCGTCGTTTTGACGGTCAAACCCGCGCCTTCGGTTTGGGCTGCGGAAGCGGTTTGGGCGTTTTGGTTTGAAGCGGAATCTTTCGGCGAACACGCACCCAAAGCAAGGGCGCAGCATACGGCTAAAGCAGTCAGACGTAACATGGATTCTCCAAGCAGATATAAAACGAAAATATGGAAAAGGCCGTTTGAACAAGAAAATTTAAAGGCTTCCAATCAGAAAGCCGAACGTTCAGACGACCTTTACGGTTTGATGTTACCAAATTAACCAATAACAATTATCGTTTATTTTATTAGATATAAAAGAGGCTGTCCATCGGTCTTTAAATGCGGTTGTCGGTCATCTCCCCGCCATCATTCATCAAACAACCAATCCCAACCTTTTCCCCAATGCCAAAATCGCCCTTTTGTTCGACGGGGAGAACACTTTTTCCGCCGCTTCTTCAATACCGAACCATCCGTAAGCGACGTGTTCGTCAGGCTGCAAAACAATAGCCGCATCGCGCGGAATTTCGGCGGAAAAGATGTGTTCGCGGTTTTCGAACACGCCTTTGGGATAGCGGTGCCGCCAGTGGTGGTAGATTTCGTAAACCGTGCTGTCGTGCCAGTTGCAGAGCTGCCCGTCCGCAAGGCGGATGCCGGTTTCCTCCCAAACTTCGCGTTTAGCGGTTTCCTCTATGGTTTCGTCCGGCTCAATGCTGCCGGTTACCGACTGCCAAAAACCTGGCGGCGAAGTGCGTTCGATTAAAAGGATATTGCCGTCTGCATCATGCAGGACAACCAGCGCGGACACGGGATACTTCAAGGGCTTTGCCATCAATCGTCTCCGCCGGAATCCATCGCGGGATCGGATTTGGTATCGCTGCGCGCCTGCATTCCCGCCTTAATCATGGCGATGCTGCTCGGTGCCTGGCTTTCGTTCAAGATGCGGACTTCGCGCTGCGGATAAGGGAACTCGATGCCGTGTTCGTTAAACTGCCGCCAAATATCCAGAAAAATCGCCGATTGCAGCGCGGCAAAACCGTTTTCCGGGTCTTTCACCCAATAAGTCGCGCGCAAATCGATACCGTTGTCGCCGAAATTGGTCACCACCGCCAAAGGCGCGGGATTATTGGAAACACGCGGCTGCGCGGCGGCTGCGCTTTTGATGATGTCGAGCGCCTTAATCAAATCGGAATGATAGGCAACCTGTATATTGAACGCCTGCTGCAATTCGCGGCTGGTATAGGATTCGTTGACCACCATCGAGGTAACGAACGTCTCGTTCGGAATCAGCGCCTCCGTACCGTTGGCATTGCGCAACACAACGAAACGCGAGGTGATTTTGGTGACATAACCGGTAAAGTTGTTGACCGTCAGACGGTCGTTCATGCGGATGGAGCGGTCGCCCAAAATGATGAAGCCCGAAATATAGTTGCTCGCCACTTTTTGCAGGCCGAAACCGATACCGACACCCAACGCACCGCCAAACACCGACAATACCGTCAAATCAATCCCCACCAGCGGCAGCGCAATCAATACCGCCAAAACCATCATCACCGTTTTGACAACTTTAGACAAAATCATGCTCAGATTGGTGTCTAAGCTGCTTTTCTCCAACCGCTCGCCGATAAAGCGCGCCAACCACGACGCACCTATCATCAGGATACCGACCCACAAAATCCCGTTCAAAATCGTCAGCAGGCTGAGCCTGCCCGAACCGACCGAGAAACTGATGCCGTCGAGAATCTCCAAAATCTTATCGTCCAAGCCCGACAGCCAAAGCACGAACCCTACCCACAAAACCATGGAGACTGATTTCTCCAGCCAGTCGGTCAGTTTGTTTTGCGGCAAAGCGGCATGAACGACCGCCACGCTGACCCGAATCAAAATCATCCAGCGCGCCGCCAAAATCAACAGATGCAGCCATACCGCGCGAAATTCCGTCAGATTGCAGACAAACAAAGCCGCCGCGCCGAAAATCATCATCAGTACCGGCCACAAAATCCTTCTGCCGATATGCCGCAAAAGCGCGAAGCTGCCGTGTTCTGAGAAGAAATAACGGTCGTTGAGGCGGTTTGACAGCCAAAACGCCGCCACCATCAGCATCAAGACACCGACCAGCTCTATCCAGCCCGAAACCTGTCCGAAGTTGCGCTCCACCAAGCTCGATGTAAACGCCTGACGCGCAAACAAATCATGCAAAATACTGTCCATCCGCCCTGTTTTTTATAGTGGATTAAAATAAAAATGAGACAAGGCGACAACGCCCGCCGTGTACGGGTAGTACATAAGGGCGTTGGCAACGCCGTATCATTGCAATTTTAATCCACTATATTAAAAATCAAAGCTGAGATTATATAGCAGCCATTAAATTCCGCCACATCCGTTTACCCCCGAGGTCGTCTGAAAAACATCGCAGTTTCCAATCAAGTATGAACCATTCCGCAGCCCTACCCTCCCTGACACCAAACAAATTCAAAGCCGCTTCAAGCAGATAGCCGAAACCGTCCGGCTTTACCCTTGCCAAAGCCGTGCAAGAAAACTATAATCCCAAACTTCTCGAGTCGGAGTGTGGCGCAGTCTGGTAGCGCACTTGCATGGGGTGCAAGGGGTCGAAGGTTCGAATCCTTTCACTCCGACCAAAAATTCAACAGCCCGGTCATTTTTGACCGGGCTGTTTTTTTGCCTTGACTGTCTCAAATCTTATATCTCAAGCGTTTCAATCAAAAGGTCGTCTGAAAACCCCGAATCCGAGTTTTCAGACGACCTTTTTATTATCCGCAAAGCTTACAGATAGAATTTTTCAACCACTTTCAAATTGTCGTCCAATTTGTACACCAGCGGCTGACCGGTCGGGATTTCCAAGCCCATGATGTCTTCGTCGGAAATGCCTTCGATGTGTTTGGCCAATGCGCGCAGGGAGTTGCCGTGGGCGGCGACCAAGACGCGTTTGCCGCTCAGAAGCGCGGGGGCGATTTGGTCTTCCCAGAACGGCAATACGCGCTCCAAAGTGACTTTCAGGTTTTCGCCGTCAGGGATGACATCGGCGGGCAGGTTGGCATAACGGCGGTCGTTGTGTGCGGAGAACGGGTCTTTCGGGTCAAGCAGCGGCGGCAGGGTGTCGTAGCTGCGGCGCCAGATGTGGACTTGCTCGTCGCCGTATTTTTCGGCGGTTTGTTTTTTATCCAAACCTTGCAGTTGGCCGTAGTGGCGTTCGTTCAGCCTCCAGCTTTTGATTTGCGGCACGAACAGTTGGTCGGATTCTTCCAAAACGATGTTGCAGGTTTTAATCGCACGGGTCAGGACGGAAGTGAAGGCGATGTCGAACTCGTAGCCTTTTTCCTTCAGTTTTTTACCGGCGGCGGCGGCTTCGGCAAGCCCCTGCTCGCTCAGTTTCACGTCGCGCCAGCCTGTAAACAGGTTTTTCGCGTTCCATTCGCTTTGTCCGTGGCGGATAAATACCAATTCCATGTCGTATGCTCCAATTTGAGGTCGGTAGAAGGGGCTATTTATAACATATTTCGGCTGCTTCTGCAGTCGGGGCAGGACTATGCTTGTTCTTTATCAAGACTTGCGGCGTATTGTTTTGCTGCCCACTCCCCTACCCTTGCAGTCGTAATGCTTCCAAACAAATTAAAGGTCGTCTGAAAACCCTGTTTTAAGTTTTCAGACGACCTTCTTCAACCTGGCATCAAGGCATTAGGACTCGACGGGGATGATGCCGATTTTTGCCTGCCATTTGCGCGGGGCGGTGGCGTGGATGGACTCGCCTTTGCTGTCCACGGCGACGGTTACGGGCATGTCTTTGACTTCAAACTCGTAAACTGCTTCCATGCCCAATTCGGGGAACGCCAAGACTTTGGAGGATTTGATGGCTTTTGCCACGAGGTATGCCGCGCCGCCGACTGCCATGAGGTATACGGCTTTGTTGTCGGCGATGGCTTCGCAGGTGGCTGCGCCGCGCTCGGATTTGCCGATCATGCCCAAGAGGCCGGTTTGTTCGAGCATTTGGCGGGTGAATTTGTCCATGCGGGTAGCGGTGGTCGGGCCTGCCGGACCGACTACTTCGTCGCCGACCGGATCGACGGGGCCGACGTAGTAAATCAGGCGGTTGGTGAAATCGACGGGCAACTCTTCGCCTTTATCGAGCATATCGACGAGGCGTTTGTGCGCGGCATCACGACCGGTGAGGATTTTGCCGTTCAGCAGCAATACGTCGCCGGTTTTCCAGCTGGCAACTTCTTCTTTGGTCAGTTTATCGACATCGATGCGTTTGCCGTTGTCGGGGCTGTAAGTCAAATCGGGCCAGTCTTCAACGCGCGGCGGGGTCAGTTCGACCGGACCGGAGCCGTCCAATTCGAATTCGACGTGGCGGGTGGCGGCGCAGTTCGGAATCATGGCAATCGGTTTGGATGCGGCATGGGTCGGGTAATCGAGGATTTTGACGTCCAACACGGTGGTCAGTCCGCCCAAACCTTGTGCGCCGATGCCCAGCGCGTTGACTTTTTCAAAGAGTTCGAGGCGCAGGGCTTCGGTGGTGGACAATTCTGCACCTGACGCGGCTTTTTCCTGCAACTCTTGAATGTCGATGTGGCTCATCAGGGATTCTTTCGCCATCAGCACGGCTTTTTCGGGCGTACCGCCGATACCAATACCCAAAATGCCGGGAGGACACCAGCCCGCGCCCATGGTCGGGATGGTTTTCAATACCCAATCGACGATATTGTCGGAAGGATTGAGCATGGCGAGCTTGGATTTGTTTTCAGAGCCGCCGCCTTTTGCCGCGCAGGTTACTTCGACTTTGTCGCCCGGTACGATGCTCATGTGGATGACGGCGGGAGTGTTGTCTTTGGTGTTTTGGCGTTTGCCGGCAGGATCGGCGAGGACGGACGCGCGCAGGGTGTTGCCTTCCCAAGTGTAGGCGCGGCGTACGCCTTCGTTAACCATCTCTTCCACACTCATGTCCGCATCCCATTGGACGTTCATGCCGACTTTGAGGAAGACGGTTGCGATACCGGTGTCTTGACAGATGGGGCGGTTGTTTTCGGCACACATGCGGCTGTTGACCAAAATCTGCGTCATCGCGTCTTTGGCGGCGGGATTTTCTTCCTTCTGCCACGCCTTATAGAGCGCGTCGATGTAGTCTTTCGGATGGTAATAGCTGATGAATTGGAAGGCATCGCAGATACTTTGGATAAAGTCTTCTTGCTTGATGACGGTCATGATTGTGTTCCTTTTCATATGGTAGGGAGGGTTTGTTAGCTTTTTTATAGAGGCCGTTTTTCAGACGACCTTAATCGGTGTAATAGTGCTGTCAATCGATATGAGGCGACAATATGATTTTTATAATTTATTGATTTTCATAAAACTTAATAACCTATCATTTCACTCGGATGATGATAACGGATATTGTCGGCAATATTTACCGGTAGAAATAAAACTACAATTAATCTGTCCACTCAAATTCCAAAGGGTCGTCTGAAAAGGCTGAATTCACCGCCGCAATGAACCTTACTAATAACATGAATTTAAAAAGAAACAATTATTTTTCAGACGACCTGTCTTTCTTTTTTCAACCATACACAAATGTAAAAGCCGTGTCATTCTACCCACGATGATTTTTGACGGAAGTCAAACTTAGCCATTTTTCTGAAATTTTATAACATAATTTGCATTTGCTTACACTTCGCAGATTTATTCAATAAATACATAGATATATACTTTTATATCAAACACTTAATAATGATATTTACTCGTATTTCAAAATGGTTTTTAGCAGTTATTCCTTTATCTTAAGTTTATTTTATCTTACAAAATAACAAGATGGCACAAAGGTCGTCTGAAAACCACTGTTTTTTGTTCACAATCCGCCACCACCCTGCCTTTACGACTCCGCCATCATCAAAAAACCCAAATTCTGATACACTAATAAAAGACAGTCAGACGTCGATTTATAAGACGTTTCCTGAAAAATATCTGCATTTTAAAAATTTGTAATAAAAATACACACATCCGATTTCCCCTATCCCATTCCACAGGACACTACCATGAGTGAAAACTTGTTAACCCTGACCATAGACGGCCACGAGGTCAAAGCCTCTGCCGACTCGTCAATCATTCAGGCCTATGCCCGTTCCGGCAGCGCGATTACCGCCAACGTCGGCTGTATGGGGCAAGGCGTGTGCGGTTCCTGCCGCTGCATGATCCGCAAGGAAGGCGAGCGCGAGGTAACGACTGCGTTGGCGTGCGAAACCAAAGTCAAAGAAGGGATGCAGGTCAGCTTCTTGGACTACTTCATTCCCGAGCATATCCAATATTACGACGTGAGCGAGGTCGGCGACGGCTGGAACTGGCTGGACGACACTGCCAAAGCCTTCCCCGAAGCGCAAAACTGTCGTCATTGCGGCGGCTGCAACCGCGCCTGCCCCAAAGGTTTGGAAGTGGAAAACGGCGTGGCGCAAGTGGTATCCGGCGATTTCGGCGCGGCTGCGCTGACCTTCGACCAATGCGTGATGTGCAACCTCTGCACCCTTTCCTGCCCCGAACACATCCGTCCGAACCACTTAGGCCTGTTCGCCCGCCGTATGAAAGCAGCGCGCACGCTGCGTCCGGTGGATTTGATGCGCCGCCTGCGCGAAATCGACAGCGGCAAAATGAAAGTCGAATTTGAAGAGGAGGCAATGTAATGGCGAACGAAATCCAAGGCATAGACTACGAAACCGCCCTTGCCAACTTGCGCGCTTCCTCATTGGAACTGCGCGGCGACCTGCCGGAAAAAAACGAATTATTGAGTCAGTTTCATCCCGACTATCAGGCCAATGCGCGCGTCAAACTGCCCATCGGACCGAACACGGGCGATTACTGCCATCCTGATTTGGCGAAACTGCTGATCAGTCATCCCCTGATTGACGACTATGATTTGTCGGGCGCGGAACACTTAAACACCGACGTGCTGGTTATCGGCGGCGGCGGTGCGGGCGCAGCAGCGGCATTGTCTGCAACCGAAGCAGGCGCGCGCGTGATTATGGCGAACAAGCTGCGTATAGGCGACAGCAATACCGTGATGGCCGAAGGCGGCATTCAGGCGGCAGTCGGCGCAGAAGACAGCTTGCAGCAGCATTTTGACGACACCATCAAAGGCGGTCACAACGCAGGCAAAAAAGAATTGGTGGCGCAAATGGTTACCGACGCGCCGTCCGCCATCCGCTGGCTGATCGGCTTGGGCATGACTTTCGACCTTGCCAAAGGCGCGGACAGCAACGGCATGTTGAGCCGCAAACGTGCAGGCGGCACGACCGTGCCGCGTATCCTGAGCTACCGCGACTTTACCGGCCTTGAAATGATGCGCGTACTGCGCGAGGCGGTCGAACTCGACGAAAACATTACCCAGCTCAACCGCCACCCCGCCATCGAATTATTGTCGGACGAACACGGCCGCTGCGTCGGCGCGATTTTGTACGATTTGGAAAAACGCTCTTTGGTATTGGTTCACGCCAAAGCCGTGGTCTTGGCAACCGGCGGCAGCGGACGGCTGCATTTGCAGGGTTTCGCCACTTCCAACCACTACGGCGCAACCGCCGACGGTCTGGTGATGGCATACCGCATCGGCGCGAAACTGCGCGACATTGATTCCTTCCAATACCATCCGACCGGCGTCGCCCATCCGCCGCACTTGGCAGGCGCGCTGATTTCCGAAGCCGTGCGCTCCGCAGGCACCAAACTGGTCAACGGTTTGGGCGAGCGTTTCGTTGACGAATTGCAGCCGCGCGACGTCGTTGCCGCCGCTATTTTGCGCGAGTGCCGCGAAGGCCGCGGCGTAGTACGCGACGGACAGGTCGGCGTGTTCCTCGACACCCCGCGCCTGATTGAAAACGATCCTGATGTATTGAACCGTCTGGTTACGCTCGGCCACGTCGCCCATAAATGCGGCATCGACCCCGCTGCCGAACCCGTAATGATTCATCCGACCTTGCACTACCAAAACGGCGGCGTCGAAATCAACGGCGACGGCGCGACCTGCGTCGAAGGCCTCTATTGCGCCGGTGAAGTAACCGGCGGCATCCACGGCCGCAACCGCCTGATGGGCAACGCGCTTTTGGACATCATCAGCTTCGGCCGCCGCGCGGGTAAAGCCGCCGCCGGTTGCGGCCTGCCGCTGAAAAAAGTGCGCGGCGGTGTCGGACACGTTCACGATCTGCAACGCGAAATGACCCGCGCCGGACTGACCAGCGACATCAAAGCCCCCGTTTTATATCCCGACTACGGCAAATTCGATTTGCGCGAACACGCCGGTTTGCAGGAGCAACAATCATGAACCAAGCCAATCAAAACTTACTGCACCCGTCCCGCCAAGTCGGCGCGGATTTGGCCGCGTGGCGCAAAGTCGGCGGCGGCGAAGGCCTGCTGGCGGCACTTGCCGATCCTCAAAGCATCGTTTCCAAGCTGCAAGACTCCAACCTCTGCGGCATGGGCGGCGCAGGTTTCCCGACCTGGCGCAAATGGGAGACTGCCGTCGCAGCCCAAAGCAAACACGGCGACAAATACGTCGTCTGTAACGCCAACGAAGACGAACCGGGTACGTTCAAAGACCGCGTATTGCTGGCGAAAACGCCGCACCAAGTCATCGAAGGCGTCCTAATCGCCGCCGTCGCCTGCCGCGCCAACAAAGCGATTATGTATGTCAACCCGCACCAGACCGAATCTGTCGCCGCCATCGTGCCCGCCATCGAGCAATGGAAAAAAAGCGATTTGTTCATCCGCATCGAAAACTATCTGGGCAAACCTTTAGACCTGAAATTGGTCGAAACCTCAGGCCGCTACATCGGCGGCGAAGAAACCGCCGTGATTTCATGGTTGGAGGGCGGTTTCCCGTTCCCGCGCCGCAAGCCGCCGTTCCCCGCCGAAAGCGGTGTCAACGGTGAACCGACCCTTATCAACAACACCGAAACCTTCGCCAACATCCCGCAAATCCTTGCCAAAGGCGCGGAATGGTACAAATCGCTGGGTTTGGGCGATGCCGCAGGCACGAAACTCTACTCGCTTTCCGGCGACGTATTGAATCCGGGCCTGTACGAACTGCCGATGGGCACGACCCTGCAATCGCTGATTTTCGACCACGGCGGCGGTATGCTCGAAGGGCGCACGTTTAAAGCCGTCTTCACCGGCGGCCCGTCAAACACGCTTCTGACCGCGAAAGATTTGGACGTGCCTTTGGACTTCGTGTCCGTGCGCGAACGCAAATCCAGCCTCGGTACGGGCGCGATGATTGTGATTTCAGAAGGAACCAGCGTGGTGCGCAAAGTGTCCGAGTATGTGGAATTTTTTGCGTCCAACTCATGCGGACAATGCCCGCCGTGCAAAGGCGGCACCTTCCAACTTTCACGCCTGCTCAACCGCGTGGATACCGGCATCGGCACTTCAGACGACCTCCGCGCCCTGCAAAGCCTGTGCCAACTGCTGCCCCGAAGCGGCCGCTGCGGCCTGATCGACGGCGCGGTTACCGTGTTGCAAAGTTCGCTGCGTACCTTCCCCGAAGAGTACGGACTGCCTGCAGAGCAGGATTAATCCGATACGGGGTTTCAGACGACCTTTTCTATTATGGGAGGTCGTCTGAAAAATACCCGTAGATTGGGTCATGACCCAACATGATGATTGGGGTTTAAGTATTTGTTGGGTTTCACAACCGAACCTGCTAAATCTGAGGTTTTACCCTCTCCCTAGCCCTCTCCCACGGGGAGAGGGAATGATGGTGCTGAAGCCGACCATTATCAGATTTTCTGCAATCTGCCCCTCTTCCACGGAGAGGGAATAATGGTGCTGAAACCGACCATTATCGGACTTTCTGCAATCCGTCCCCTCTCCCCGTGGGAGAGGGTTAGGGAGAGGGCAAACCGCAATAACCTAAGAAAACGTCGTCTGAAAAAGATGACAACACAAAAATACGCAGTACCCAAACCACCAAAAGAAAAACATAAACAACAACTGCTGCCAAATACGTTTCAGACGACCCCTCCCCACTAAAACGGACACACATCGTCTGACTAAAACTTACAGTAGATTTGCCATCAGAGAAAACGATACGGACATCCTAGGGTTTCGCTCTCTCCCTAACCCTCTCCCTCAGGGAGAGGGAATGATAGTGCTGAAGCCGACTATTATCGGATTTTCTGCAAGCTATCTCTTCTTCCACGGAGAGGGAATGATGGTGCTGAAACCGACCATTATCGGACTTCCTGCAATCTATCCCCTCTCCCCGTGGGAGAGGGTTAGG
>NZ_KV800877.1:33998-38318 GCF_001810355.1 Neisseria sp. HMSC074B07
TCTCCCCGTGGGAGAGGGTTAGGGAGAGGGCAAAACGTAAAACTCAAGAAACGTCGTCTAAAAAGATGACAACACAAAAATACGCATGATCCAAATACCCAAAAGAAAAACATAAAAAACAACTGCTGCCAAATACGTTTCAGACGACCTGTTCCCACCAAAATCAGGCACACGTCGTCTGAAATCCGATTTCCCCGATACCTCAAACTAGGAGACTCA
Source organism: Neisseria sp. HMSC074B07 (assembly GCF_001810355.1). Taxonomy (NCBI): domain Bacteria; kingdom Pseudomonadati; phylum Pseudomonadota; class Betaproteobacteria; order Neisseriales; family Neisseriaceae; genus Neisseria; species Neisseria sp. HMSC074B07. Next base: position 34,218 of record NZ_KV800877.1, read on the forward strand.
ACATGGGCTTCAAGCCAATTCCTGCGGCGGTTGCGCTCGCGCTGACGCTGATTATCTGGTTCGTCATACCCGTGCCGCAGGGCGTATCGCCCGACGCATGGCACCTTTTGGCGCTGTTCGTCGGCATCATCGCCGGCATCATCGGCAAAGCCATGCCCATCGGCGCAATGGCGATTTTGGGCATTACCTTGGTCGCGCTGACCGGAGTGACCAACGAAAAAGCCGCCGACGCGACCAAAGACGCACTGAGCAGCCTCAACAACTCGTTAATCTGGATGATCGGTATCGCCATCATCATCTCGCGCGGTTTGTTGAAAACCGGCTTGGGGATGCGTATCGGCTACCTTCTGATTTCCCTTTTCGGCAAACGCACGCTGGGCGTAGGTTACAGCTTGGCTTTGGCTGACTTGGTCATCGGTCCGGTTACGCCGAGCAACACCGCACGCGGCGGCGCGATTGTGCATCCGATTATGCGTTCCATCGCTCTGAGCTTCGATTCCGACCCCGAAAAAGGCACGGAGGGCAAAATCGGTAAATACCTCGCGCTGGTCAACTACCACGCCAACATCATCACCTGCTGCATCTTCGTTACCGCGACCGCGCCCAACCCGCTGGTCGTCGAATTGGTTGCCAAAGCCACCGATTCGCAAATCCACCTCTCTTGGGGCACATGGTTCGCCGCCATGGTCGTACCCGGCCTGATCGCCATGTTCCTGATGCCGCTGGTGCTGTATTTCCTGTATCCGCCCGAAATCAAACAAACGCCTAACGCGACCGCCCTTGCCAAAGAAAAACTGAAAGAAATGGGCGCGATGAAGCGCGACGAAAAAATCATGCTCGGCATTTTCGTGATTCTGCTGCTTCTGTGGGCGGGCGTTCCCGAAATGCTGTTCGGCGTGAAAGTCGATGCTACCGCCACCACCTTCCTCGGTCTCTCGCTGTGTCTGCTCACCGGCGTACTGACTTGGGACGACGCGCTGAAAGAAAAAGGCGCGTGGGACACCATCGTCTGGTTTGCCGCCTTGGTCATGATGGCGAACTTCCTCAACAAATTGGGACTGATTGCATGGCTGTCCGAATCCATGCAGGGCGGCATTTCCCATCTCGGCTTGGGCTGGGAAGCCGGTTGCGCCCTTCTGGTACTCGCCTACCTCTACGCCCACTACGTTTTCGCCAGCGGCACGGCACACGTTACCGCCATGTTCGGCGCGTTCTACGGCGCAGGTCTCGCCTTGGACGCACCGCCGATGCTGTTCGCCCTGATTATGGCGTCCGCCACCGGCATCATGATGTCGCTGACCCACTACGCTTCAGGTTCGTCCCCCGTCATCTACGGCTCGAACTATGTCAGCATGACCGAATGGTGGAAAGCCGGCTTCATCATGAGCGTGGTCGAAATCCTGATTTTCGGCACCATCGGCATCATCTGGTGGAAAGTACTGGGCTACTGGTAAACCCTGCCTGAAATCAACAAAAGGTCGTCTGAAAATAGGTTTTCAGACGACCTTTTTGCTTTTTGGAGAGAAGCAGTTGCAAGGTGAGGCTGGATATCAATCCGCTATTGGCTGCCCAACCATTCGTCGCGCGTTTGCTTGGCTTCTTCAAAATAACGGTATAGCGCGTCGCGGTTTTCTTGTTCGAGGATACGCTCCAGCTCGGAAAGTTGATCGTGCAGTCCGGCAATCAGCTTGATCAGGCTGTTTTTATTGTCCAGGCAGATGTCTGTCCAAATGGCGGGATGGCTGGAGGCGATACGGGTAAAGTCTCGGAAACCGCTGGCGGCAAATTTCAAATATTCCTGTCCGTCCGGATGGTCGGCGATTTGGTGGACATAGGCAAAAGCGGTCAAATGCGGCATATGGGAAACGGCGGCGAACACAGCATCGTGTTCTTCCGCGCTCATTTCAAACGTCTGTGCGCCGACCGCCTGCCACAGGCTTTTTATCAAAGCGATCCCTTCGGGACGCTCTTGTCCGTGTGTGGTGATAATCAGTTTTTTATCTTGATACAATCCGAATTGCGCCGCCAATGCGCCGCTGCGGTCGGAGCCTGCAATGGGGTGTGCGGCGATACAGTGTGAAATCCGCTCGGGCAGATATTGGCGGAAAGCGGCGATGGCAGTCCGCTTGGTGCTGCCCACATCAGACATATAAGCCTCCGGCGCAAGCAGCGGCGCAATGGCTTGGCAGATGGTCGGCAAAGTGGAAACAGGCGTGGCAATCAACACCAAATCGGCATGACCGATGCTTTCGGCGTTGATTTCCGTAAACGCTTTATCAATCACCCGACGCTCAAGCGCACGGTCGAGATTGTCGCGGTCGAGATCAATACCGGTCACGGTTTGCACCCATCCCAATCGTTTGAGATCCAGAACGAAAGAGCCGCCTATCAGTCCGACGCCGATAAGGGTGATGTGTTGGAGCGGGGCATTTGGTGTCATGGCGGATGTGTAAGGCGGTGGATGAAGGAAAGGTCGTCTGAAAACGTACCGAGGACTAGGATTTGCTTCGAAACCTGCAAAACTTTTTGGAACACAAATCCTGCCTGCGGCTTGGGCTATTATAGTAAATCGGCCCCATTCCAGCCACAACCCTATCAGACAGCCGGTCAGCCCGCAGGCGTTTTCAGAATGGAACAATCTTCTGCAGTGCCAAAAAATTTTGCATACACCGATCATCCTAAATCAATATTTTTTAAGAAAATCAAAGAAAACCGGCAGCGTTCATTTGCTCTAAAAACCGTTTATACAGAAACAGTTTTCCAAACCTTGCGTTCCGTTTTACAATTGAGAGCCATTCTTGAACCAGGTCGTCTGAAAGTACCGTATGTCACTTGCACAACCCAACCGTATCCTCGTCATCAAACTGCGCCATCATGGTGACGTATTGCTCAGTACGCCGGTCGTCGATGCGATCAAAAAACATTTTCCCGAGTGCGAAGTCGATATGCTGGTTTATCAGGAAACCGCCGACATCATCCGCGACAATCCGCAAATCGCCAGGATTTTCACCATTGACCGGCAATGGAAGAAACAAGGCATGCGGATGCAGTTCAAACACGAAAAAGACCTTTTCCGTCAGTTAAAAGCCCGTCAATACGATTGGGCATTCAACCTTTCCGACCAATGGCGTGCCGCCATCATTGCCAAGCTCTGTTCAAAATGCAGCGTCGGCTTCAACTGCATCAAACGCGACAATGCCGCCTGGCGCTGGTGTCACGACTTTCTCAACCCCGATATGGGCACGACCAAACATATCGTTGAAACCCATCTGGGCATACTGCCTCCGCTTATCCGTCCGGAAGAACTGCCCCACGCAAAAGTCCGCATGAGCATCTCCCCAGATGTCCGCAACAGTATGGAACAAAAATTGCGCGAACAAGGCTGGCAAGGCGAAAACTACGTCTTACTACATCCGGGCGCGCGCTGGTTGTTCAAATGTTGGGAAGACGGCAAAAACGCCGCACTCGTCCAGCTTCTGCTGAACCACGGACACAACGTCGTCCTGACCGCCTCCCCCAGTCCCGTTGAACACGACATGATTGAAGCCATCTTAGGTCGTCTGAAAATACCGGAAAGCGGCAAAGTATGGGTATTGTCCGGCTGCCTAACTTTGCGCGAACTTGCAGCGGCGATAGACCGCGCCAAACTGTTTATCGGCGTCGATTCCGTTCCCATGCACATCGCCGCCGCGCTCGACAAACCGCAAATCGCCCTATTCGGCGCGACTTGGCTGGGCATATGGCATCCTTATTCGCTCAATGCCGAAGTGATATGGGCGGGCGATTATACCGACCTCCCCCACCCCGACAGCATCAATACAAACAATCCCGAACGTCTCCTGAAAGCCATTCCTCTGGAAGAAGTATGGAACCGCGTTTCCGCCAAACTCGAGAAAATTGACCAAACGGGAACACACGCAGCAATAGAATAATCCCTGCTTCGGTATCAATAAGCGGTTGCCTATAAATAAAGTAGAGGTCTTTGCAAAATTAACTCCAACAGATTTTCACTCTATTCCGACATCTCAAGAGAACACCTAAGATTTATCCAAACATCCTGAAACCTTAACGGATGTCAACGCGCTATTTGGTGGAGACGTA
>NZ_KV800878.1:0-7906 GCF_001810355.1 Neisseria sp. HMSC074B07
CCTTGTCCTGATTTAAATTTAATCCACTATAGTAAAGCACAGAATGGATGGATTCTGTGCTATTTCTATGGTTTGTGACATTCAGATTAAGACCAAATTACAACATTACATCCTGATCTATTTGCGCCACGTTTATCAAGCCATCAAGTGTTTGCTCATTTGCGGAACGCTGTTGTCCTCAAATTTAATCAGGCTGGCTTTCGCATGATAACCCAATACTTTGGCAACAAGTCCGCTCATGGTTTTTCTCAGCATACGGTTGTAGCGTTCTGCTGAGCGATTGTAGGCGCGTCGTGCGGATACTACATCGGTTTCGGCAGCGTCCAACATTTCAAGCTGACTTTTCAGGCCTTGATCGGGACGTTGTTTCAGGCTTTTTTCTAAAACTTCTTGCAGGGCGCGGAGTGAGTTGTTCAAGCTTGCTTCTGCGTTGCACAAGCGCGAAAGGGATTCAGGTGAAAATGATTTGGATGCTTGGGTCAATACGGCTTCAGCATCGCCACATGAGGACAATAAATTGCTGTCGACATTGTCATCTTCTCGTCCCAGATAAATTTTTGAAGCATCCAAAACATGTCTGACTGCCTGATGGCGGCATGCTAGGGCGATACGGAGTGCAACAAAAGATTCTTGATAATCTCTTTTGCAACGGTCTAATTTTTGTTTGAAGTTGAGTAGTAATACGGTCAGTATTACGGCGATGAAGATAAGACTGATGATTCCCATAGCGTGCATCCTTATTGTTTGTTGCTGTAATGTGTTGTTTGATATAGTGGATTAACTTTAAACCAGTACGGCGTTGCCTCGCCTTGGCTCAAAGAGACATTCTCTAAGGTGCTGAAGCACCAAGTGAATCGGTTTCTGTACTGTCTGTACTGTCTTGCGGTTTCATCGCCTTGTCCTGATTTAGTTAAGCCACTATAGTATGCGGATTTTGCTGTTTGTGAGTAGATACAGTTAGCCGCTGTTTTAATTTAGTTTCGTGTAATTATACCCTAAATAAATTATTTTGCCCATTAGTCATAAAAGATTATTGTGGAAGACAATGGGGAGGATAGGCTATGGAGGCTCAGTTTGATGGAAAAATGAAATATTAATTTGGTAAAAAGGTCGTCTGAAAATGTTCAGACGACCTTTTGATTACGCTAGTTCAAACTTATTTTGCCAATTCGGCACGCAGTTTGTGGGTAACGTTCATCATCACTTGGAGTTGTTCCAGAGTTTCTTTCCAACCGCGTGTTTTCAGACCGCAGTCTGGGTTTACCCACAGGCGTTCAACCGGTACGACTTCGATGGCTTTACGCAACAGGTGTTCCACTTCGGCTTCTGTCGGTACGCGTGGGCTGTGGATGTCGTAAACGCCCGGGCCGATATCGTTCGGGTATTTGAATTCGCCGAACGCAGTCAACAGTTCCATGTCGGAACGTGAAGTCTCGATGGTAATCACGTCGGCGTCCATAGCTGCGATGGCAGGCAGGATGTCATTGAACTCAGAGTAGCACATATGGGTGTGGATTTGTGTGCTGTCTTCGCAACCGGTAGAGGACAGGCGGAAGGATTCGCCTGCCCAGTTCAGGTAGGCATCCCAATCGGCACGTTTCAAAGGCAGACCTTCGCGGATGGCAGGTTCGTCGATTTGGATGACTTTGATACCTGCTTTTTCCAGATCCAATACTTCGTCGTTCAGGGCCAGTGCGATTTGTTTGCACACGGTAGAACGTGGGATGTCATTGCGGACGAAAGACCATTGCAGGATGGTTACGGGGCCGGTCAACATGCCTTTCATCGGGCGTTTGGTCAGGCTTTGTGCGTAAGTAGACCAAGCGACAGTCATGGCTTCAGGACGGCTTACGTCACCGAAGATAATCGGTGGTTTCACGCAGCGTGAACCGTAGCTTTGTACCCAGCCGTATTGGGTGAATGCAAAACCGCTCAACAATTCGCCGAAGTATTCGACCATGTCGTTACGCTCGGCTTCGCCGTGTACCAGTACGTCCAAGTCCAGTTTTTCTTGCTCTTCAACCACCAAGGCGATTTCTTTTTTCATCGCGGCTTCGTAATCGGCGGCAGACAGTTCGCCTTTTTTGAAGGCTGCGCGTGCTTGGCGGATTTCGGTGGTTTGCGGGAAAGAACCGATGTTGGTAGTTGGCAGCAGGGGCAGGTTCAACCATGCTTGTTGCGCTTTGATACGGTCGGCAAACGGTGATTTGCGTTGGTCTGCATTGGCAGGCAGGTCGGTCAGGCGTTTGGCAACGTCTGCGCGGTGGATTTCGCTGCTGTTGGCGCGTGAATCGGCAGCAGCTTGGCTGGCGGCGAGTTCTTCGGCAACGGAATCACGGCCTTCGTTCAATGCGGCTTTCAGAACGCGCAATTCTTGAGTTTTTTGCAGGGTAAATGCCAACCAAGAGTAGAGGTTGGGTTTGTTGGCTTTCAGTTTTTCTTCAACTGACAAGTCAAATGGAGTGTGCAACAGCGAGCAAGAGCTGGAAATCCACAAACGGTCGCCCAGTTTGGCTTTCAGGGGCTCGACAGTTTCCAAAACTTTGTTCAGGTTGGCGCGCCAGATGTTGCGGCCGTCGATAACGCCGGCAGACAGGACTTTGTCGTAGTCGGCAAATGCGTCCAGTTGTTCGGGAGCGCGTACCAAGTCGATGTGCAGGCCGTCAACGGGCAGAGCTTTCAGCAATGCGGCGTGTTCGGCAACAGAACCGAAGTAAGTGCTCAACAGGATTTTGGCGTTTACTTTGCTTAAAGTGGCGTAAACGTCTTTGTAGGCTTCCACCCATTCTTTAGGCAGGTCAACAGCCAAAGCAGGCTCGTCGATTTGAATCCATTCGGCACCGGCTTCAACCAAAGCATTCAGGATTTCAACGTAAACGGGCAGCAGTTTTTGCAACAGGCTCAGGCGGTTGAATTCGACTGCGCCTTTTTCTTTACCTACCCACAGGAAGGTCAGCGGGCCGACGATGGTCGGTTTGGCTTTCAGACCCAAAGCTTGGGCTTCTTTCAGTTGTTGAACGTAGTGTTTGGCGTTCGCTTTGAATTCGGTATCGGCGTGGAATTCAGGCACCAAGTAGTGATAGTTGGTGTCGAACCATTTGGTCATTTCGATGGCGAATTGGTCTTTGTTGCCGCGCGCCAGTTGGAAGAATTGTTCCAAAGACAGGTTTTGGCTGTCGAAGCCGAAACGGGCGGGAATCGCGCCAGTAGCGACTTGCAGGTCGAGGATGTGGTCGTAGAAAGTGAAATCGCCTACGGCAACGTAATCGGCGTTGGCGGCGGCTTGGTGTTTCCAGTTTTTTTCGCGCAGGTCTTTGGCGACGTCGAGCAGCTCTTGTTCGCTGATTTCTTTACGCCAGTATTTTTCTTGGGCGAATTTCAATTCACGGAAGGCGCCGACACGCGGGAAGCCTGAGAAATGTAATGTTGTCATGTTGAACTCTCCAGTTGGATTTTGTAAGGACCGGTTCAATCCGAATCGGTCGGTATTGTAAATCAGAATAGGGCGGATGGGGCGGCGTTTTGTTTTTCAGACGACCCCCTGAGGTCGTCTGAAACCGTTTTCGGCTTTAAGGACGCACGCCTAAAATATGGCAGATGGCGTAAGTCAGCTCGCTGCGGTTGAGCGTGTAGAAGTGGAAATCTTTCACGCCTTCGCGGGACAGGACTTTGACCATGTCGATGGCGATACTTGCCGCCACCAGATTGCGTGTGCCTTGGTCGTCGTCCAAACCTTCATACATTTGCGACAGCCATTTCGGGATTTTGACGTTGGTTACTTGCGCCATTTTGCCGAGTTGCTTGAAGTTGGTAACAGGCAGGATGCCGGGAACGATTTCGACGTCGATGCCCAGCATTACGCAGCGGTCGCGGAAGCGCAGGTAGCGTTCTACGTCGAAGAAGAATTGGGTGATGACATGGTTTGCGCCCGCATCGATTTTGCGCTTCAGATTAATCAGGTCGGCTTGTGCGGATTTCGCTTCGGGATGCACTTCGGGGTATGCCGCTACTGAGATGTCGAAGTCGGCGACAGAGCGCAGGAGTTTGACCAAATCTTCGGCGTAAAACGGTTTTTTCTCATAACCGGGTGGCTCGTCGCCACGCAGGGCGACAATACGGCGGATGCCGCTGTCCCAATAGTCTTTGGCGATTTGGCGCAATTCGTCGGGAGAGGCGTCGATGCCGGTCAGGTGCGGCGCGGCTTCCAAGCCGGTTTCCTGTTGGATGCGTTTGACGATGCTGTGCGTACGGTCGCGTTCGCCGGAGTTTGCGCCGTAAGTTACGGAAACGAATTTGGGATGAAGGGTTTGCAGGCGATGGATGGAGTCCCACAGCATGGTTTCCATTTGTTCGTTTTTCGGCGGGAAAAATTCGAACGAAACGTTGATGTCGCCCTTCAAGTCGGAAAGGCTGTTGTTTAACGCATTGATTTCTTTTGCGTAACTCATTGGCTGTGTACCTCGGTTGTCTTTTTTAAACGTTTTCAGGCTTGTATGATAAATTTGTCTTTTGTATGAGTCAAATTCAAAATTTTCAGAAAGTTTATGAATTATTTTAATGTGGCTGCCATTATGCTTGCCTCTATTCATATGAGGGCAAGCCGGGGAGAAAATACAATTCAGATATGTGGGAATATCTTGAAATTAAATGGATTTCAATGGCTTGTATTTTTGTTGGTAAAGCAAAAGCAATAAGATGTTTTGCGCTTGAGTTGGCTATCAACCCATTCAAACGTCGTCTGAAAAATTTTCAGACGACGTCTTGGTTTTTAGCTTGCAAATGATGTTGCCTCACTCAGCTTCTTCAATCCATGCCTGTTGTACGGCTTCGAGGATGCGTTCGCCGCAGCGTGCGGGATCGTCGTCGAAGTCGGGCAGCGCCATAATCAGGTCGCGCAGTTGGGTGAAGCGAACGGTTTTCGGGTCGATGCTGTCGCCGTGCAGGTCGTAGAGTTCTTCGGCGATGCGTTGGGTGTCTGTCCATTTCATGATGTCGTTCCTTTTGGAGTGTCCGAATGGGTTGATTCGGGATGGCTTGTTTAGGTTTTAATGCTTTGGGGAAAATTCGTGTCGGCAATGATTAATGCGTCTGAAATCGCATATGGTATTTTCCTATGTAATATTTTCAAGGCGTACGTTAATACATTTTTCTGACTTTCACTAAGGAAAATTTACACTTTGTCATGCAACCAAATCATTTGGAATGGTTCTTAAAGAAATCCATTATAGTATGAATAACAGGAAAATCGATGAACAACGCACTCAATGCCAAATTATCCAAACTTATTTACGCGCTCGCCTCCGATGATCCTAATTATCTTGCCAAAGCGGGGGTGTTCGACCGCCTGCTGCTGCTTATCCGCGAGCTTTATCAGATGTTGGATGATAGCGAAGGGCTGAAGCGTCTTTCCTTGCGCCTCCGTTATGGCAAGCGTTACGGCATGATTGCTTTGGATGCCGCCGCGCCGGGCGAAGATGCGGGCGCTTTGCGTTTGAAACGCTGGATGGTGTATTCGCGTATTGCGGAACGCATTGTCGGCTGCGGCAACGACGTGTCTGTTGCGCTTGACGATATGGCGGTGGAAAACGAAGAAGCAAAACAACGTTATATGGATGCCGCAAACGAAATCATCAAACGCTTCGGCTTGGCGGGATATGTCCCCGAACCGCCGAAATCCGTCACAACCGAAGCAAAAAACGAACCGGCACCGAAGCCCGAACCTAAGAGCATCATTACCCGTCATGGCAGCAGCCTCAGTATGCTGAACGCCAAAGGCAGAGTGGAAAATTATCCTGTTGCGCAAACCGTCGCTTCGATGAAAGTATCGCGCTTAAGGTTTGTCGTTCCACGTTCCAAATAAACGATTTGGCAGCGATTTGACGCAAGGTCGTCTGAAAACGGTCGGTAAGGCAGTTTCAGACGACTTTTTGTTTGCTTTTAAAGACGGTGTTATTGTTACTCCAAGGGAATAGCATGGTCAGACAGCTTCGTCCCCCCAAGTCCAAACTTTTTCAGAATGAAGGAAGACGGGTATTGATATGTTGTTATGTCTTTAAAGGCAGCGGGGTGCTTATACACAATGATTTCTTTTTTACAGGATTTTGTAATACAAGCTTCCTCGGAATTATTGATATCTCCCGAGCGTTCAAAAATGTTTTTAGATTCCGAATAGGCATAAAGATTATTACTTACTAAAACCTCTTTACCATTTTGAATCTTAGTTTTGGTAATGCCCAAGGATTTTAAATTGCTACCCTGATAGTATAAAAATAAAATCAAATGGCTCTTGTCTTGGATTGGTTTACAAGAGGTGAAGTAATCCCCATTTTCAACCGCAAGCCCAAAACGTTTTATTGGGGTTGTCCTGATACGGTAGCGGACAGGGCGCTTGATTTTATCAATCATGGCATTCAATTGCTTATTGCGATATTTGGTGTCGCCAACAATTTTTTCCATTGCCTTATCTACTTCTGCTTGGTTGTATTGATAGCAAGTCACTTCCTGCCATTTAGCATGATCGGCATAGGCTGTGTGCAGGAAGAATAGGAGTGAAAGCAAGGTTAAACGTTTCAACAATGAATCCCAAACTATTTGCTTTTGAAAGGTCGTCTGAACATTGCTGTATCCGTTTCAGACGACCTCTTTGCATCAATGATCTTCGCGCGCGTGGTTGATGGTGTATTTGGGGATTTCCACCACCAAGTCTTCGTCGGCAACCACTGCCTGACAGCTCAGGCGCGAGTCGGCTTCCAAGCCCCATGCTTGGTCGAGCAGGTCTTCTTCCAGCTCGCTCGGCTCTTCCAAACTGTCGAAGCCTTTGCGGATGATGACGTGGCAAGTGGTGCAGGCACAGGATTTTTCACAGGCGTGATCGACTTCGATGTCGTGGTCGAGCAGTACGTCAAGGACGGTTTTGCCTTCGGGCGCGTCTTCAATGACTGCGCCTTCGGGGCATAATACGGCGTGTGGGAGTACGGTGATTTTGGGCATTTTTATTGTCTCTTGTAATGAGTGGTTTGATAATGGTGGGGTTTAACAATAGTCTGTGTTCTATGTCCATTCGAATGTAAATAATGCAATCCGGCTGACGGGTTCGTAGAGCAGAATTACGTCATCTGCTCCGTTGGAGTATCCATATCCTGAGCATGAGGCAATATGGTAGAAAGGATTACCCTGGTGTTCTATGAATACGTTCCAATCCTTGTCTTCTTTTAGAGTGAAGGCGGGAGGAATGGGACTAGTATCTACCCAATTTCCACCTTTAATCACTCCGCCTAATCTATCAAGATATAGACCAGAATAGGCATTGTCGTAAGGCTCGTCGCCGTACAGTCCCTCTCGTTTTTCAAAATCTGATTTGTTCTTTTGATAGATTTGAACAGATTCATCGAAATACTTCAGTGCTTCTTGATAAAACTCTTCTTTACGCTTTTCCAGAATGTCTTTGTTTTCAAAAGCATTGGGATCGAAATCGGCGCAAAGTATTTGTTTTAAGTTCTCTCTGTATTGAGGACTGCGGGTGAAATAGCCTTCTTCTCCCAAAAATTCATATTTGTTATCGTCTGTCAAACGGAAAGCCAACCAGTTTTCACCAATAAATTCATTGTGGTAAGCAGGTGTGAAGCCACCTATATAGTATTCATAAGGTTCGATTGGGTTGATAAGATGGACGATTGTGCCACTCCATTCTGTTTTAAATTCTCCCAAATCTATACTCATCATGGGTAGGAAATGATTTTTTAGCCATGGCTGTTTTTCACAGAATACAGTTTCCGGTTCTGCAAAAGCAATGAGATTTTCATTGAGTTCGTTGACTTTTTCCTTGAATGGGAGATTTGTAAGTTTGTTCATGGTTTGCTCGTGCTGGGTTGGTCATTATAGTGGATTAAATTTAAATCAGGACAAG
>NZ_KV800878.1:8006-18852 GCF_001810355.1 Neisseria sp. HMSC074B07
CGTCGTACTGGTTTAAAGTTAATCCACTATATTTCAGACGACCTTTTGTGATGAAAGGGTCGTCTGAAACCGTTTATAACACGATGCCTTTGTTTTTTAAATTTTCCAGACATTCGTCCAGATAAGCATCATCGTGTTCGGGGTAAATCGGCGAATCGGCGGCTTCGATATCGTGTGCGGGATAAGGGGCAACCGCTTTGCCGCGGTACAGCGGGTCTTTCCACAACGGGTCGGGTTTGTAACCGCGTTTTTCCATTTCTTCCATAATCAACGCGTGATACAGATAGAGCTTGTCAGGCGAATGGGTGAAAACGTAATTCACCGTCGCGTGCGGCCTGCCCCAGCCTGCTCCGCGCAAGGCGGCGCATTCGCGGTGTTGCCCCAAAAGCTGGGCGCGGGGGAGTAGGGGGATGAGGGTTTGGTGCCAGAGTCTCATAGAAGAAATCGTGTCGGTTTGGATATTAGATTTTCAGACGACCTTTGTGTCTTTCGAGGTCGTCTGAAATCGGTTAACCATCAAATATTATCGACACTTTGCCCCGTCAGCGCACGTTGGATGTTGCGGTTCATGCGTTTGGCGGCGAAGTTGTCGGTACTGTGGCTGAGTTTGGCGACGGCGGCGCGGATGTCTTCGGCGTTGCCGTCTTTCAGACGACCTTGCAAATCGGCGATGTCTTGCTGGATTTGTTGCAATTCTTCGGCATCCAGCAAATCGCTATCCAACTCAAGGGCGGCGTTGACGGCGTCGGTCAGGCTTTCGGCTTCGACCACGGCTTCGGCGCGGGCGCGTGCCACCATGTCTTCGGCGGCGTTGCTCATGCTGTCTTTGAGCATTTGGGTGATGGTGTCGTCGTCCAAGCCGTAGGAAGGTTTGACTTCGATTTGCGCCTGTACGCCGGTGCTTTGTTCTTGGGCGGAAACGGACAGCAAGCCGTCGGCGTCAACTTGGAAGGTAACGCGGATACGCGCCGCGCCTGCGGTCATGGGCGGAATGCCGCGCAGGGTAAATTTGGCAAGGCTGCGGCAGTCGGAAACGAGTTCGCGCTCGCCTTGTACGACGTGTATCGTCATGGCGGTCTGGCCGTCTTTGAAGGTGGTGAAATCCTGCGCGCGCGCGGTGGGGATGGTGGAATTGCGCGGGATAATTTTTTCGGCGAGTCCGCCGTAGGTTTCCAAACCGAGCGACAAGGGGGTAACGTCCAGCAGCAGCCATTCGCCGTCGGTTTTGTTACCGGCAAGGACGTTCGCCTGTATGGCGGCGCCGAGCGCGACGACTTCGTCGGGGTTGAGGTTGTTCAGCGGGGTTTGTCCGAAGAAGGTAGCGACTGCTTGTTGAACGTGCAGCATACGGGTGGAACCGCCGACCATAATCACGCCTTTGATGTCGGCTTTGGTCACGCCCGCGTCTTTCAGTGCCTGTTTGACCGGCTCTATGGTTTTTTGCACCAGATTTTGCGTCAGGTGGTGAAATTCTTGGCGGGTAATGACGGTATGGATTTTGCGGCCGTCTGAAAGCGTGGCTTCGACGACGGCTTCGGTTTGGCCGGTCAGTTGTTCTTTGGCGGCGCGGACAAGGGAAAGCAGAAGCTGGCTGTCGCGCTCGTTGAGTTTGGAAAGGTCGTTTTGTTCGAGCAGGTGGCAGAACAGGCGGTGGTCGAAATCATCGCCGCCCAATGCGCTGTTGCCGCCGGTGGCTTTGACTTCAAACAGCCCTTTGGTCAGTTGCAATACGGATACGTCGAACGTACCGCCGCCCAAGTCGTAAACGACAAACGTGCCTTCTGAGGCGTTGTCCAGCCCGTAGGCAATCGCAGCGGCGGTCGGCTCGTTGAGCAGGCGCAATACGTTCAAGCCCGCCAAACGCGCGGCATCTTTGGTGGCTTGGCGTTGGGCATCGTCGAAATAGGCGGGAACGGTAATGACGGCGCCGACCAAATCGCCGCCCAATGTTTCTTCGGCACGCGATTTGAGGGCTTTGAGGATTTCAGACGACACTTCGATAGGCGTTTTGGCACCTTGGCGGGTGTTCAGTTCGACCACGCGCTCGTTGGGCGTGAACCGGTAGGGCAGGTATTGCGCGTCCTGCGCGAGGTCGGCAAGCGTGCGGCCGATGAGGCGTTTGGCGGAGCTGATGGTGTTCAGCGGGTCGGTTTTTTGGGCGGCAAGGGCGGCTTTGCCGACTTCGACGGCATCGCCTTCGCCGTAGCGGACGACAGAGGGCAGGGTGGTACGCCCGTCCATATCGGTCAGACAAACCGGGCTGCCGCTGCGGACGGTGGCAACCAGGCTGTTGGTCGTACCCAAGTCGATGCCGACGGCGAGGCGGTGTTGATGCGGAGCGGCGGACATGCCGGGTTCGGAAATCTGCAAAAGAGCCATGATTGTGTGCCTTTTGATGCTGTATTTATTAGGATAGGTCGGTATTTTAACAGATTTCGGGCGGATAGTTGAGTGGTTTGGTAGGGAATTGGCTGTGGTTAGAGGATTTGTATTTTTAGATAAAAACAAAGCCGACCGGATTGTTTTTCAGGTCGGCTTTGTGTCTAAACATGGATGCCGTCGATTTCGGCGTACCGTTTTGCTTTTTCTTCCGCACTTAAAAACGAGGCTTTGAACGAGTTTTTACATAAGGTGCGGATGTCCGTTTCATTCAAATCCAATGCGTCGGCAAGTTCGATGAAATTTTGGTTGAGGTAGCCGCCGAAGTAGGCGGGGTCGTCTGAATTGATGGTAACCAATACGCCGCACTCAAGCATACGGCGCAGGTTGTGCCGGGACAGGTCGCCGACGACTTTGAGTTTGAGGTTGCTCAATGGGCAGACGGTCAGGGGCATTTGTTCGGCAATCAGGCGCTGCATAAGGGTTTCGTCTTCTTCGGAGCGCACGCCGTGGTCGATGCGGACGACTTTCAGCAAATCCAACGCTTCCCAAACGTATTCGGGCGGACCTTCTTCACCGGCATGGGCGACGGCGGGAAAACCTTGTGCGCGGGCTTGGGCGAAGACGCGCTCGAATTTCGAGGGCGGGTTGCCGAGTTCGCCCGAATCCAGTCCGATGCCGTCGATATGTCGTCTGAAAGGCTGCGCTTGGGCAAGCGTTTCAAACGCGGACTCTTCGCTTAAATGCCGCAGGAAACACATAATCAGCCTGCTGGAAATGCCCCATTTTTCCTGCGCTTCCAGGCGGGCGCGGGTAATGCCGTTGATGACGGTTTCAAACGGTACGCCGCGCGCGGTATGGGTTTGCGGGTCGAAGAAGATTTCGGTGTGGACGACGTTGTCCTCACGGCAGCGGGCGAAATAGGCGGTGGTCAGGTCGTAAAAATCCTGTTCGTGGAGCAAGACCGCCGCCGCTGCGTAGTAAATATCGAGGAAGGACTGGAGGTTGTGAAAATCGTAAGCGCGGCGCACGGCGTCCACATCCGCATAGGGAATGGAAACGCCGTTGCGCCCGGCGATGGCGAACATCAATTCCGGCTCGAACGTGCCTTCGATATGGACGTGCAATTCGGCTTTAGGCAGGGCGCGGATTAAGGTGTGTACGGTCATGGGTGCACCCGCTCGATCAATAGTGGCGGCGGCGGAAGTAGAACATTCCTTCGCTGTCGAGTTCGAGGATGTAGCGGCCGTTTTGAACGGCGGCATAGCCGCTTTTGCCTGCCTGATACGGTTGCAGGGCGGCGTGGGAGAGGAGGTAGCCGGTTAGTTTGCCACCGTCTTCGGCGATGTTGCCGACCAGTTTGGCAAACAAGGCATGGCATTTGCCGTTTTCAGTCCAGCCCAAAGGCTCGCCTTTGTCGCCGGTTTCCATACATTTGCCGCTGATGACTTCTAAATCGTTGGGGTGGTTGCCGATCAGTTGGATGACGTTTTGTTCGGACAAGCCGTTAATTGGATAGCTGATTTGTTTTTTGCCGTCGTTGGTTTTGCCTTCACTGCTTTGACCTAAATCCAAGCCTGCGATGGCGTTGTTGTCGATGTATTTGACTTTAAACGCGGGTTTGGGCGCGGCTTCGGTGGCATTTTGGGCGGGCTCGGCTGGGGCTTCGGATTTGCCGCAGGCGGCGAGCAAAAGGGCGGATAAGAGAATTGGAAAGGCTTTCATCGGATATTCCTTGTTTTAAACAGGAAAAGGTCGTCTGAAATATAAGCGGACTGCTTTTTCAGACGACCTTTTGAGATTTACTTCAATGGACGGATGCCGACGGCGTCGCGTACTTGGTCCAGCAGTTCGCGTGCTTCTTTGCGCGCTTTGGCGGCGCCCGCCTGCAGGATGTCTTCGATTTGCGAAGGATTGGCGGTCAGCTTGTTGTAACGTTCGCGCGGTTCAGCCAGCTCGGCGTTGATTTTGGCGGCCAAGAGTTTTTTGGCTTCGCCCCATGCCAGGCCTTCGGCAAGCATTTGTGTGAACGCTGCGGTTTCAGACGGCGTGGAGAAGGCTTTGTAGATTTCAAATAGAGGACTTTCGTCGGGCTGTTTCGGCTCGCCCGGCTCTTTCATGTTGGTGATGATTTTGTTGACCGATTTTTGGGTTTTCTTGTCGTTTTCCCAAAGCGGAATGGTGTTGCCGTAGGATTTGGACATTTTGCGTCCGTCCAAGCCGACCAAGAGTTCGACGTTTTCGTCGATTTTCACTTCGGGCAGGGTGAAGACTTCTTTGAAGCGGTGGTTGAAGCGGCCGGCGATGTCGCGCGCCATTTCGACGTGTTGGATTTGGTCGCGGCCGACGGGGACTTCGTTGGCGTTGAACATCAGGATGTCAGCGGTCATTAAAATTGGATAGCTGTACAGACCCATTTCTACACCGTGGTCGGGGTCTTCCTGATTGTTTTCAGCGTTTGCCTGCACGGCGGCTTTGTAGGCGTGGGCGCGGTTCATCAGACCTTTGGCGGTGATGCAGGTCAGAATCCAGTTCAATTCCATCACTTCGGGAATGTCGCTTTGGCGGTAGAAGGTAGTGCGCTCGGGGTCGAGTCCGCAGGCAAGCCAGGTGGCGGCAACGGCTTGGGTGGATTGGTGAATCATCTCCGGCTCGTGGCATTTGATGATGCCGTGGTAGTCGGCGAGGAAGAGGAAGGATTCGGTATCGGGGTTTTGCGCCGCGCGGACGGCAGGGCGGATGGCGCCGACGTAGTTGCCCAGATGCGGGATGCCGGTGGTGGTTACGCCTGTGAGGACGCGTTTCTTGCTCATGGGAATATCCTTAAATGGCTCAAGGTCGTCTGAAAATGAAATAGGGATGGATTATACCTGATTCCGATGCGTTTCAACTTTACGGAAATCGGCGGTTTCAGGCAGGAGTCTCAACACAACGGACGGGTAAAACCGTCAAGTCAGTTGCGTGAAATAATAATATAGTGGATTAACTTTAAATCAGGACAAGGCGGACGAAGCCGCACAGTACAGACAGTACAGCAAGGCAAGGCAACGCCGTACTGGTTTAAAGTTAAGCCACTATAAAAACGGATGATTTGTTTTTGGCGGAGTTTCAAATATATCCGTTCTGCTGTACATCGCGGTTGAAACGGAATTTATAAAAACCTACCAGCTGTCGCGCTTCATGCGGTCGAGTTGGCGGCGGTCTCGTTTGGTCGGCCTGCCGTCGGGATATGCCGCGCTGATGCGGCTTGCTTGGTCAAGCTGTTTTTGCGCTTCGCGTTCGGAGGCGGTTTTCATGTCTTCTTCGTAAAGCTGACGCGCTTCGGGGGCGGGGCGGCGCTGGTGGTTGAGTGCCAATACTTTGATTTTGTAAGGCAGTGAATTGAGCGTCAGGTCGATGATGTCGCCTGCGCTGATGTTTTTGCTGTTTTTGACTTTGGCGCCGTTGACCTGAACCCTGCCCAATTCGATATGTTTTTGAGCCAGCGCGCGGGTTTTGAAAAAGCGCGCAGCCCAAAGCCATTTGTCGAGCCGCATCGCCGTATTGTCGTGTTCGTTTTTCATAGCCTGTTTGAAATGATTGAACTGAATGGAAGTTTATCATAAGATACGGCACTTCATTTGTTTAGTGCAGATATACTATATCATCCGCAAAAGGTCGTCTGAAAAGGCATCCGCCCGATTATCTGCCGTTTTGCACGGCATATCCTCCATGAGAAATGCTGCCAAATATGCCTGATTGGCGTATGATAGCGGCAGCGTCCCTACCGAGAGCTTCATCCTATGAAACCAGTTTTTTTGGATTTTGAACAACCCATCGCCGAATTAACCAATAAAATCGAAGAGCTGCGCTTTGTGCAGGGCGAATCCGCCGTCGATATTTCCGATGAAATCGCCAGATTACAGAAGAAAAGCAACGACTTGACCAAATCGATTTTCAACAAGCTGACGCCCGCTCAGATTTCGCAGGTTTCACGCCATCCCCAACGTCCTTACACCTTAGATTACATTCAAGCCATTTTCACCGATTTTGAAGAGTTGCACGGCGACCGCCATTATTCAGACGACCATGCCATCGTCGGCGGTTTGGCGCGCTTCAACGGACAAAGCGTGATGGTTATCGGCCATCAAAAAGGCCGTGACACCAAAGAAAAAATCCGTCGCAATTTCGGTATGCCGCGCCCTGAAGGCTACCGTAAAGCGTTGCGCCTGATGCAGACCGCCGAGAAATTCAATATTCCCGTGATGACTTTTGTAGATACGCCGGGCGCGTATCCGGGCATCGGCGCGGAAGAGCGCGGTCAGTCCGAAGCCATCGGACGCAACCTGTACGAATTGACCCGCCTGCGTGTGCCGGTTTTATGTACCATTATCGGCGAGGGTGGTTCCGGTGGCGCGCTGGCGATTGCGGTCGGCGATTACGTCAATATGCTGCAATATTCGACTTACTCGGTTATCTCTCCGGAAGGTTGTGCGTCTATTCTGTGGAAAACTGCCGAAAAAGCGGCAGATGCCGCGCAAGCCTTGGGTATTACCGCCAAACGCCTGCAAGAATTGGATTTGATTGACAGCGTGATCAGCGAACCTTTGGGCGGTGCGCACCGTGATTTTGAAACGACCATGAAAAACGTCAAAACGGTTTTGGAAACCGAGTTGCGCGAAGCGCAAAATATGCCGATGGCGGATTTGCTGTCGCGCCGTTTCGACCGGATTATGGCTTACGGCAAGTTTACGGATAAGTAAACAATTGATGTGTAGAAAAGCAGGCAGAAGCCCCCCTGCCTGCTTTTTCATTTCTAAGAACTTGCCTTGGACATAACATAGATTACGCCATATGAACCCGACGTCGTCTGAAAACCTTCCGCCTCAATGCCGCAGTTTGTTGGAAACCTTGCGTCTTTCGGCGCGTTCGCTTCCAGATGGTTGTACGGTAACGGTCGGACTAAGCGGCGGTTTGGATTCGGTGGTGTTGCTGCATATGCTCGTGTGTTTGCGGGAAGAGCTTGGATTGGACGTACACGCTTTGCACGTTCATCACGGATTGAGCCGCAATGCGGATGACTGGCTGGGGTTTTGCACACGCTTATGCCAAGAATGGAATGTGCCGTTTAGAAGCGTAAAAGTTGAAGTCAAAAAAGACGGCTTGGGAATCGAAGCCGCCGCACGGAAAGCGCGTTATCAGGCGTTTTCAGACGACCCCTCCGGCATCATCGCATTGGCGCACCATCAGGATGACCAAATTGAAACATTCATGCTCGCGGCGGTTCGCGGCGGCGGTATCAAAGCACTTGCCGTCATGCCGCCATGGCGCAAGCTGGATGAGGGAACGCAAATTTGGCGGCCGCTGCTGACGTTTTCCCGAAAAGAATTAGAAAACTACGCTGCTGTCTGCAACCTGCCGAACATCGAAGATGAAAGTAACGCTGATACAGCTTTTTTAAGAAATTGGATGCGTTACGAGGCGTTGCCGGTTTGGCGGGAGCGCATTCCGAATTTTGACCGTCATGTTTGTGCCAACATTCGTTCTTTGCAAACCGATTTGGCGATTTTGGACGAAGTTGTCGAAGCGGATTATCAGACGGTTTGCCAAAGCGGGCGCTTTCAAGTCAGCCGCTGGCAGACATTCAGCGAAGCGCGCCGCAGCCGGATTCTTTGGCGGTTTTTTAAAGAGAATGGGATTGTGGAAAGTTCTCCGAGAAAGCTGGCGGATTTCGCGCGGATACTGTTGGAAGCAGAAACTGCACAATGGCAGTTCGGCGAAACATCGGTATGTTTATACCGGGATTTTTTATTCATATTGAAACAAAACCAGTTTGCGGACGCAGATTGGATAAAGGGAAAAGAAGTCAGAGGTCGTCTGAAAGATATTCTCCAAGAAAACGGCTTTTTTCTGGTGCAGCACCGCAACGGATTGCCGGAATCGGTCTTGGAAGAAGAAGGAATCATTCGGACGGCGGGCAGTGATGATATGATGAATGTAGGTTTTTTGTATAAAAACGTTAAGAAAGTGTTGCAAGAAAACCATATTGTACCGTTCGTCAGAAAATGCTGGCCGATTATCACAAATACTGACGGAAACTGCATTGCTATTGTTAACCTTACGGTAAGCCACGATTTTCAAGGGTTTGACGGTTTTTTACCAGTTTACGGAAAATTTTTGAGATATAAATGGAACTAAATACGGCGGCAGTTGTCTTTAACTGGCACGGCACGCTTTACTATTTTATAGCTTATAATGCAGTTATTATAAAAGGTAAGATATGAATGATCGCCAGATTGATCAGGCCTTGGTAGAGCGCGCGCAGAAGGGCGAACAAAAAGCATTCGAGTTGCTGATGTCCAAATATCAGCGTCGGCTCATTCGATTGATTTCCCGTTTTGTCAAAGACGAACACGAAGTCAATGATGTGGCGCAAGAGGCAATGATTAGGGCTTATCGGGCCTTGCCGAATTTCCGGGGTGAGAGTGCTTTTTATACTTGGTTGTACCGGATTGCCATCAATACAGCCAAGAATTTCTTAGTAACATCAGGAAAGCAGCCGTTCGTCAGTGCAGAGGCTGCTAACGAAGACGGGGATATTCTGGATTTGTCGGATCAGATTGCGGATTACCATACGCCGGAAGCTGAAATGATCAATCGGGAAATCCTGCAAACAGTCGAATCAACAATTTCGCATTTGCCCGAAGACTTACGCAAAGCCATTACCCTGCGGGAAATGGACGGTTTGTCTTACGAGGAAATAGCCAAAATTATGGATTGTCCGATAGGAACGGTCCGCTCCCGTATTTTCAGGGCGCGGGAAGTAATAGCAAAAGATTTGAGGCCGCTGCTGGAAACCTCTGAAAATCAAAGGTGGTAAAAAAATGGTAACAACTATGGATACAACAAGAGAATATGTTTCCATGCTGATGGATGGAGACCAAGTAAGCGAAGAGATGCTTGACCGTCTGTTGTCCGACGATGCCGCTGCCGAAGCGTGGTACGAGTACCATCTGTTAGGCGATTGCATGCGCTATAAAGAAGGGACGGGGCGTGATGCAGATTTCATGCAAAGCGCGGCATTTACCGCTACGCTTGCGGAAATCAGCGAAGAACACAAACAGCGTCATGAAGCCGAAGTTGCCGCTGTGATGCCTGTTGTTAAGGAAGTACAGGCTGCGAACAGTTCCTTCTTCAAATCCTTCGCCGTCGCCGCCAGCGTGGCAGCGGTTGCCGTGGCCGTATGGCAATTCGGTCCGCAAGTGAAGGGCGACTCTTCAGGCATGGTTGCTGAAAAAGCTGTTGAAACTAAAAACCAACAGGAAAATATCGTACCCGTAGCCGCCAATCCGACAGCCAAAAATGCTTCGGATGCCGTGGTAATGCCTGAATCTGCAAAGAATGACAAAGGTGTGAGTCAGACTACGGTTCGAACCGAAACGCAGGTTCAACAGGATTCCGTCGTTCATTAAGCTGCATAGAGATACAGATTTCCATCAAGTAGAGAAATCCCTTCCCGAGCTATTCGGGCAGGGATTTTATTTTTGACCGGATGCATCTTGAGGTCGTCTGAAAAAGCGGGTTGAACAAAGTCGGACGGTATTGAGCTGTATCCTTTTTATTTGAATCCGCTATATAATGCGGCACATGAAATTGATTACCTCCGCGCAAAACGAGCAACTCAAGCATTTATCCAAGCTGCTGACACAATCTAAAGCACGCCGTGAATACGGGCAAACCGTGTTGGAAGGCGTGCATCTTTTGCAGGTCTATTTAGAGGCGGGATATGCGCCCAAACAAGTGTATTTGCCCGAAAGTAAAAACACGCATCCTGAAATCCGAAATTTAATCAGCAGCTTGGACGAAGATGGTATTACTTGGGTCGGAAACGAAGCCTTGTCTAAAATCACCAGTCTGAACGATGCCGACGATGTGATGACTTGGATAGAGATTCCGCCGCAAGGTGATTTGCCTTTAAGCGGTGACTGCGTGGTGTTGGACAGGTTGCAAGATCCGGGCAATGTCGGGACGGTTTTACGCAGCGCGGCAGCTTCGGGCATTAGGCAGATTGTGTTGGGTAATGACTGCGTCGATATTTGGTCGCCCAAAGTATTGCGTGCGGGTATGGGGGCACATTTTCTGCTGAATATATACAGCCGCGTTTTTCTACTGCATTGGCTGGATGCTTATCAGGACAAAATATGGGCGACTGCTTTGGACGGGCGCAATCCCTCCGACTTGTACCAACTGGATTTAAATGCCCCTTGCGCTTGGGTTTTCGGCAATGAAGGCAGCGGCGTGAGTCGGGAAATTTTGGAAAAAGTCGACGGCAGCGTCAGAATCCCGATGCTGGGACAGACCGAATCGTTAAACGTCGCCATGGCGGCAACGGTATGCCTTTTCGAGCAAATGCGCCAACGTATCGCCTAAACCGTTTTCAGACGACCCCTTAGAGAATATAGTGGATTAACTTTAAATCAGGACAAGG